>JBPCVB010000684.1:0-3367 GCA_051010855.1 Pirellulaceae bacterium
GGAACGGCCAGGGCACCGATTTCCTTGCGGACATGCTGTTTCAACTCGTTCCGCAACGCGTCGCCTGGTTCGCCTTCCTTGATCGTAACGAATGCCGCGATGGCCTGCCCCTTCAGTTCATCAGCGCGACCGATCACGGCTGCTTCCGCGACGGTATGATGCGAGACCAGTGCACTCTCTACTTCGATCGTGCTGAGCCGGTGTCCAGAGACATTAATCACGTCATCGATTCGTCCCATGATCCAATAGTAGCCGTCCTTGTCCTTGCGGGCGTTGTCGCCGGCGAGGTAATTGCCCGGGACCTTGGACCAGTAGACTTCACGGTAACGTTCATCGTCGCCCCAAATGCCACGCAACATGCCGGGCCACGGGTGAGTCATCACCAGCCAGCCACCCGAGTCATCCGCGACGGGCTGGCCCCGTTCATCGACGATCGCCGGCAGGATCCCGGGCAGTGGTACGGTGCAACTGCCGGGTTTGGTGGAGATGGCTCCCGGCAGCGGGGACATCATGATGCCGCCGGTTTCGGTTTGCCACCACGTATCGACGATCGGACATTGTTCGTTGCCGATTTTTTCGTGGTACCAGATCCACGCCTCGGGGTTGATGCCTTCGCCGACCGTACCGAGCAAACGCAGGCTGGACAGGTCGTGCTTTTCGACATGTTCGTCACCCCATTTGATGAACGCGCGTATCGCCGTCGGAGCCGTGTACAGGATGGTTACCTTGTGGCGTTCAACGAGATCCCAGAAACGGTCTTCAGCGGGATGATTGGGCGCGCCTTCGTACATCAGAACCGTCGCGCCATTGGAAAGTGGCCCATACACGATGTAACTGTGGCCGGTGACCCAGCCGCAATCGGCCGTGCACCAGTAGATGTCATCGGGTCGCCAGTCAAAAACCCAGCGAAATGACATTTTGGTGAACAGGTTGTAACCGGCCGTGGTGTGCTTGATGCCTTTGGGTTTTCCGGTCGATCCACTGGTGTACAGAATGAACAGCGGCGATTCACTGTCCAGCGGTTCTGCCGGGCAGTCGGGCGAAGCCTGTTCCGTCAAATCGTGCCACCAGAAATCTCGCCCTTCCCGCATGGTCACATCGTTTTCGGTGCGTCGCAGCACAATACAGGTTTCGATACTGGGTGACTTGTCCAGTGCTTCATCGACGATATCCTTGAGCGGCAGGACCTTGCCGCGTCGCCAGCCGCCGTCGGCCGTTAACTGGACTTTGGCATTGGCATCGTTGTTGCGGTCGGCAATCGCTTCCGCAGAAAAGCCACCAAATATCACCGAATGCACAGCCCCGATTCGGGCGCAGGCCAGCATGGCGATGGCCAACTCGGGAACCATGGGCATGTAGATCGAAACTACATCGCCTTCACCGACTCCTTTTGACTTGAGCACATTGGCAAAACGACAGACCTGCTCGTGAAGCTCGGCATAAGTCAGCGTGCGCTGTTCGCCCGGTTCTCCCTCCCAGATAATCGCGGTGCGGTCACGGACGTCACTGTCCAGATGCGTGTCAAGACAGTTGTAGGCCATGTTCGTCTTGCCGCCGACAAACCACTGGGCAAATGGTTCATTCCATACGAGGCCTTCCGAGAAATCCTCAAACCAGTGCAATTCCTTGCGAGCAAGGTCGGACCAAAATGCAACCGGATCGTCCCTCGCCTGGTCGTACAACTGCTCGTAAGCAGCCTGGGAACCGATGTGCGATCGAGCCGCAAACTCGGGGCTGGGAGGAAAAAGACGCTCCTCGTGCAGAACGTGTTCGATTTGGCCGGTGGATGTATCAGACATAATTCACCTGGGTGGCAAATTGTTTAGTTGGTGAGTTGTGCTAATGCGGGCTTTATCGAGCAGTGAATCTTGTTGGCTACTCGTCAGATTCGGCTTGCAACCGCGCGGCAACCGCTTCCGATTCACGCAGTACACGCAACACGTTGCCCCCAAGAATCTTGTGAATCTGTTCTCGCGTGTATCCGCGGTTAAGCAGCTCCTGGGTTAGCCATGGGTAGTACGACACATCGTCAGCCCCTCGCGGCAGCCGCGAGATGCCGTCATAGTCCGAGCCGATTCCGACATGGTCAATTCCTGCGACATCTACGATGTGGTCGATATGGTCAATGATGATGCGAAAATCGCCGAGTGCGCGTCGATCAATTTGTGTGACACCTTTTGGCAACACAAAACCCGTGTAGAAGTTCACCATCACCACTCCACCATTGTCGGCCGTGAGCTCGAGTACATCATCCGGTACGTTTCGCGGATGGTCGCAGATTGCGCGGGCCGACGAATGTGAATAGATGACTGGCGCCTCGGTGACCGCCAGTGCTTTCTTCATGCATTCCGGACTGACATGCGACAGATCGACCAGCATGCCCAGCCGATTCATCTCGCGTACCACTTCCTCGCCGAAATCGTTCAGGCCTCCGACCTTGGGCTCGTCCGTACACGAATCGGCCCAATCCAGATTGCGGGAATGAGTCAGCGTCATGTAGCGGGCACCGCGATCGTACAGTTCCCGAAGGCGAGCCAGTGAATTCTCAATTGAATGACCGCCCTCCACGCCGATCAGCGAGGCGATCTTTCCGTCTCCAACGATGCGTTCAATGTCCTCCGCGGTCAGAGCCATCTCAAATACGTCCGGATAGCGTTCACACATGCGATGGACCAGATCAATCTGTTCAAGCGTCGTAATATGGGCATTGCCGCCGGCCATCGTGGAGGCGGGAACGTAAACGGACCAGAACTGGGCCTTCAAACCTCCTTTTTTCAACCGATCAATATCGGTGTGAAACTCGGTCGGTTCGCTGATGTCAATTTTGTCAAAAGACGAGTCGGCCCGCATCCGCATCGTCCAGGGCAGATCGTTGTGGCCATCGAACAGCATTCCGGCATTATGGATTTCCAATGCTTCCTCGGTAACGACAAACTCGTCAACGAACTTTTTGGAGGCCGCTTCGGCTGCCAACAAAAGCGATTTCTCATAGGCACCGGCTTCGCGGGCCGCTTCACGCGCAGGTTGTGCCGTAGCCGTCTCGACAGAAAACGACAGGAAAACGACGGCAATCACGATTTGTCTCATGGGGTGACCCCTCCCAGGTGAGCTAGATGACACTGCATAGGGCCCATCTTAGGCCATGCGGAAGCCGAATTGAAGTAACAGCGTGAGTACCGACTAGCGACGCCAGGTCAGGCTCACAATGTCGCGTGCGTTACGGCCCAGTTCACCCACGGTAACTTTGGACGCGCCGGCACGTCGTTCACAAAAGCTGATCGGGAACTCCTGCATCCGGGCACCGGCACGTTGCAGGTGCATGAGGATTTGTTCAAGGTAGGCATAACCTGGGCAGTCCACCTTTTTC
>JBPCVB010000685.1:0-18677 GCA_051010855.1 Pirellulaceae bacterium
CAGTCAATTGCGTCGACCATTGGCGATTCAACCAATAACGTTTGTTATTGTATTGGCCCCGAAGGTGGACTAACCGATGAGGAACGGGCATTGGCCAGCCAGCATCAATGGTTGATGGTGGGCCTTGGCCCGCGCACCTTGCGGATTGAAACCGCAGCGATCGCCGCCGCTGCTTCCGTGATTGCGGTGTTGGGCCCGGGGCAACAACCAGACTAGGGACGGTTGTCACCATCCTTTTTGTCGTCGGGTTCATCGGATTTTTTTTCAGCGTCCTGATGTTCCCGCCGCGTGCGCTCGACATCGACGCCCTCGGCTTCGCCCTTTTCGATCGTGCCGAACAGGTGGCCGCCCACATCACCATGAGACCAGGTGCCTGCATACTTGCCGTTGTAAATGACCACGCGGGAACGGAAGGGGCCCATTCCCAGAAACGAGAAACCTGTCACGGTGATGATCGGTGTGTTGCCAGCCCATTTGACTTCCAGTGGCAAGGGTACGGACACGTCATGGTCGCTGTATTTGATCCTCGCTACGAATAGCCACATGTCACCTTCGTCCATTTTTTGGACACTTTTGATGTGATATTCTTCCGCCGTCAGGTCATCCAGATCCTGTCCGGTAACGGTAAAG
Source organism: Pirellulaceae bacterium (assembly GCA_051010855.1). Lineage (GTDB taxonomy): Bacteria > Planctomycetota > Planctomycetia > Pirellulales > Pirellulaceae > CAJQPP01. The sequence continues at coordinate 631 of JBPCVB010000685.1, forward strand.
CTGCCAGTGAATTTGGAACCTGTCAACAATTCGGTGAACCAGTCATAGCGTTCCTGTGTTTCGGCGTCGATTTCCGGTATCGCATCGCCTGTTTCCTGGGCACCCAAATTTCCGGTCAAGGTCAATCCCACAGCCATTGTCAGAATCACAGCGGGTGCCAATTTGCAGATCATCATATTTCCCCTTGGATGAATCAGGTTGCAGACAAGCGCTATTCTAGCCTTGGCGGGAAAAGCGTCCAGGCTGAGGGCTGGTCGCCCCTGCTGGTGTTGTCAAAAAAACAGCTGGCTCCTAAGCTGAATCACCTGCCCTGTAAGAAATCACACCGGAAAAGGAGTTCGGCGAGTGTTTGTTGCCGCCTCATCTAACTGTTTTGCTCATCTGCCGCTTCAGGAAGCGCTTGGCAAACTGGTCGATCTTGAATTCACAAGTGTCGAACTGGTCCTGTCCGAGTCCAACGACGAACTGAGACCGTCAGAGATTGCCGCGGACGTGAACGCGGCCATTAGCCGTTGCCAGAATACGAAACGACTGACCGTCTGTTCGTACTTCCTCGACATTCAGGCCGATGGTCCGGAGTACATCAAACAATTCGAAGCCATTTGCAAACTGGCCAAGGCCACAAAGGTTGTGACACTGACCGTTCCTTCCAGTCCGCTGGGCACACCATTCAACGAGGAAGTGGAACGTTGCAAGGCGCTGGTGGATATCGCCAACAAGCAGGGAGTTCGCGTCGGACTACTCGGCATGACGGGTCGCGTTTCGGAAGACCCGGATACCGTGTGCGTAATCTGCGATCATGTGAAGGGACTGGCGTTGTCGCTGGATCCCAGTCATTACGTTTACCAACGCGAAAATCCGCCGGACATCGACAAGCTGTACAAGTATGTGCACCACGTTTACTTGCGAGACACAACCGCCGAAGAGCTACAGGTGCGTGTCGGTCTTGGCGTCATCGATTACGGAAAGCTGGTAAACAATCTTGTCAAACACGATTTCCAGCGAGCGCTGTGTGTGGACATTGCCCCGCAGGACGATGTTGATCATATGGCTGAGTTGCGCAAGATCCGTTTGCTGCTGGAAAGCCTGTTGCTCTAGTCGTCGTATCTATCCCACGATGGCTTGTTGAATCTCGCTCACGCGGCGGTTTACAATAGCCTCTCTAAATTGATACGATTACCGCCAGGTACCGCCAACCGGCGCACGGTTCACTGATTAGCAGCAAGTGCCAAAAGATCATTGCACGAACGAAGCCCGGCATGGCAGCGACATCGCTGACCCGCTGGCCCACACCATCTGGGTCGACGCCCGGCCCGTTCAGCAACAACTGTGGCTGTTGCAGCAGATGGTGCCGGACGTGGGCGTTACGAACATCGCCTCGTGTCTGACCTGGCGAGGGCCACTCGATCCACTTGTCATGCAGACTGCCCTGTACGATCTGGCGTGCCGCCATCAATACATGCGGACGACTGTCGAGTATCGCAACGAACGGCTGGTGCAAGTCGTTCATCCGCCAAAGCCCCCGCGTGTCGAACTGATTGATTTGCATGCAACGCCGGGGGGGCCAACTGGTGCCGCATTTGACGCTGTCCTGGCCGATACCGCCAGGACGCCCATGCCGATTGACCTGATTCCCACCATTCGCACCAGCATCGTGCGATTCGATCCGCAGCACCACGAAGTTATCCTGATCGTAAACCACCTGGTCAGTGACGGATTGTCCATGGGAATTCTGTGTGCCGAGCTGCTGCAGGCCTATGCTGCCCGGTTGCAGGGCGAGTTGCCAAAGTGGACCGGGGATGCCACGGTTTCGCTCCAGCAGGAATCGGTGCAATTCATGACCGATGACACGGCGCATCCGGGGCCCCCTGTTGAGCTTCCTTATGATCACGTCGCGCCGGTCACTCCGGGATATCGGGGCCAGAGACTGCAATTCCAGATTCCCGCTGATCTGACCCGTCGCCTCGTTTCATTCAGTCGCCAGTATCAGGTTTCGCCTTTCGTGACGTGGATGTCGTTGGTTCATGCAGTCGTCCATGCGTACTCGAGCGCGTCGGTCCTGTCCATCGACTTTCCCATGTCGGGCAGGGATCGCCGCATGCGACGATGTGTCGGTCCATTCCTGTTGTCAGCCACCGCGCAGTTGCATGCCGACCCTGCGATTTCGTTTGCACGACTCGTGCAGCAGAACGCCGAGTCGGTGGAAGTCGCCAGCCAAACAGCTCGACCCGCGGGAACTCACCGGCCACAGTTGTTGCTGGACTACCAAACGGCGCTGGACGAGGTGCCACTGACTGATGACATCAGCGTGATGCCAGGTGAACTGGACAACGGTGTTGCCTTCGCCGAGTTGCGGGTCGGCATTCGGCGGCGACGCCGGTGCTTCGATATCCATGTTGATTTTGATCAGGATCTTTTCGACGAATCGACGGCCAGGCGGTTTGCCGACCATCTGCAACAGGTCCTTGGGCTGGTGACATCAAATCCAGAACTTACGTTGAGTCAGCTTGACATTCGCACGCCCGGCGAGCAGGTACAGGCTGAACAAGTTAATCAAACGTGCCATGAGTACGACGCCGGCCAATCGATTGATCAACAGATCGACCAGTGCATTTCCCGTCTGGCCGGTCAGATCGCCATGACTGACGAGCAGCAAGCCGTGACGTGGGTGGAATTGGGTCGACAAATTGATCAATTTGCCAGTCTGCTTTCCAGCCATGGTGTCCAACATGGCGATCGTGTGGCGATTCTCGTCGAGCGTAGCATTGACGCCGTCACCGCCATTGTCGCCGCCCTCAAATGTGGCGCCGCATTTGTGCCCGTCGACCCCTCCTTACCGCGACCTCGCCAGCTTCAGATTCTGCAAAATGCAGATCCCCGGTGCGTCGTTGTTGCCTGCCACGACCAGAAGGAGCAGGTCCCGGCTCAATTTACGACCTTGGCAATGAATGATACGCAGGCACAACGCGTTGACCAACCCGAAAGCCATTGGCCTGGCCGACGCTCGACACCAGACGATACTGCCTACATTCTGTTTACGTCCGGATCAACTGGTACGCCGAAGGGCGTCCGGGTGACGCACGGCAATCTGACCAACTTTTGCTTGGCCATGGATGAATTGCAGGAAGGTAAACTGTCCGGAACATGGATGGCGGTAACCAACCTCTCGTTCGACATCAGCCTGTTTGAGTTGTTGTGGACCTTGAGCCGCGGATTCAAGGTGTTAATCGACGACGATCCACTGGACATGGATCGCAGCAAGACAACGAGCTTTGCAGATCGATTTGCGCGACATGGCGTTACTCATCTTCAATGCACACCCGCTTTGGCCCAGGCCTTGCTACGAGAACCGGGTAATCGCGAGGCATTTGGCCAATTGTCCCGGCTGTTCATTGGTGGCGATGCAATGCCGGCAACACTGGCCACTGAATTGGCTCGACTGGTTCCCGGTGAGGTTTACAACATGTACGGGCCCACGGAAACGACCATTTGGTCGACTGCCTGGCGTGTGGAGGCTAATGTCTCAGTGTCGATCGGTCGTCCCGTTGCCAACACGACCGTCTATGTGCTCGACGATCTACGACGAGAAATGCCGACGGGTGTCACGGGCGAACTCTATATCGGCGGCGATGGCGTAGCAGCCGGTTATTTTCGGGATGAAAAGCAGACGGATGAACGGTTTGTGGAATGTCCCAAACGAGGCCGCCTGTTTCGAACGGGCGACCTGGTGCATCGTCTGGCCAACGGTGATCTGGAATTCAAAGGCCGCATCGACCATCAAATCAAGCTGGATGGACATCGAATTGAATTGGGTGAAATCGAATCCTGTTTATGCGCCTGTCCGACCGTTGAACAGGCGGTAGCCGTATTGCTGGAAGGCCACCCCGGTGACGGAAAAACACTTGCGGCTTTCGTAACGTGCGACAACGGTGTCGATCACTCGTGGCCTGACGAACGAAACCATTTGCTGTCGCATCTCCACGATCACCTGCCCCGATATATGGTGCCGACGTACGTCGAACGCCTTGACTCCATGCCACTGACTCCGTCGGGCAAGCTTGATCGCCGGCACTTGATGTTGCGGGATGTGTCCGCTCATCCCGCCGGGAGTGATAGCCGTTTTGGCCCAACTCGACCTCAGGTCCGGGATCAAGCATTCATCGATCGGATACGCCGATTGATCGCCGATGAATTGCAGTTGGAGCAAATGGATCGCGATGCGCAACTTGCCGATCTGGATGTTGACTCGTTGCAAATCGTGAGGCTAGCAGCGCGAATTGAGCGTGACCTGGGAATTCAGGTTTCCATGGCCACCTTTTTTCAGCCTCGTCCGCTGCTGGAACTGGTCGTGGCGGCGTTGAGCAACCGGCCAGAATTGGTGGACGCTCTCCCGACTGAACCTGATGATGCAGCTGTTCGCGAGCAGTCGTCGATGGATCATCTGGCCAGAGCCAGTCGGAATTTCATGGAAATGTCCCGCGACGAATCGTTGCATCCATTTGCCCGATTTGTTGAACCGGTCAAATCCGAACTGCTCTCCCGTGCCGGTCTGGCCAAGACGTTCGTGCGTGGCGAAGGTTGTTTTCTGTGGGACGATAGCGGCGAGCGTTACATCGATTTTGTTGGACAATATGGGGCATTACCTTTCGGGTATAACCCGCCCCGCATTTGGCATGCCTTGCAACACGCCCATGAACGGCGGTTGCCGAGCGTGGCCACCAGTTCACTACTGGACTCGGCAGGAAAACTTGCACAACGATTGCTCGGTCTCTTCCCCGAAATGCAACATGTTACGTTCTGCAATAGCGGAGCCGAATGTACGGAAATTGCAATCAAGTTGTGTCGGGCAGCGACGGGTCGGAGCGAAATTCTGTCAACCCGTCACGGATTCCACGGGCTGACGACCGGTGCCGCGAGTGCCACCGGAAGTGACGAGTTTCGTGACGGATTCGTCTCCGATCATCGCAACTATTCCCACGTTGCATTTGGCGATGCCGATGAGTTGCGTGGGATGCTCATTCGACGTGGCGATCAAATCGCCGCGTTCATTGTCGAACCCGTCCAGGGTGAAGCGGGGATCATCGTTCCGGACCCGGAGTACCTGGTGCAGGTTCGAGCCATCTGCTCAGAGTTCGACGTATTGATGGTCGTCGATGAAATTCAGACCGGCCTGGGTCGAACCGGTCATCTGCTGGCCTCCAGGGCAGCTGGCGTCATCCCCGATGTGCTGCTGTTGGCCAAAGCACTTGGCGGCGGACTTGTGCCTGCCGGAGCCGTTCTTTGTCGATCGGCAGCCTACTCGAACCGTTTCGGTTTGCGACACTCTTCAACGTTTGCCGGCAACGCTTTGGCTTGTGAGGCAGGCCTCGCCTCACTCGACTGGTTGCTGGACAACGACCAGTCGTTAGTCAGGCATGTGGCCCGAACCGGGGAAATGCTTAAGACTGGCCTGCGCTCATTGCAACAACAATATCCCGATCATATTCGCGAAGTCCGTGGGACCGGGTTTATGCAGGCAATTGAGTTCGATTTTGAGTCTCTCGAACCGCGAACGGGTATGCTGGGATTTCTTGCCCGGGAGCAGATGCTCATTCACCTGATTGCCAGTCACCTGCTGCACGTTCATCACGTGAGAGTGGCACCCTCATTTGTCGGACGCAATGTAATTCGAATTGAGCCGCCCTTGATTGCAGGCCGGGGTGATTGCCAGACATTGTTGAGAGCGATGAACGAGACTCTGGACGTTCTGGATCGAAATCATACGGCAGCCCTGCTCGCTCCCATGGCTGGCGCCTGCGCCAAATCTGTCACGCGTCAAATTGATCAGCCCTGCGAAAAACCAGTCGAGTCATCGCCGATTCCGTCCGGGGAAATTTCCAACGTCGTCGGCAACTTTGGATTCCTGATTCACCTTTCATCGATCGATGATCTGGTTCGTTATGACCGTTCGTTGGGTGTGTTTGACGCGAAGCAGTTGCGACAACTTAAATTACGCCTGGCTCAATCCACGGATCCATTTGTGATTGGCCAGGCACCATTCGTTTCCGGCAACGGACGGGCCGTAGTCGGTCATTTTGTTATGTTGCCCTACACGCCGGATGAAATGGCCGCCCTGCCCGTTGACGCTGCATTGAAACAGGTAACGCTCGCAGCAGAAATAGCCAGCGAACAAGGCGTCGACCTGATCGGGTTGGGCGGATTCACCTCCATCGTCTCGATGGGTGGCGTGGCCCTGCCCCTGGCCGACTTGCCACCTGTTACTTCAGGCAACTCCTTGACTGTCGCCGCAACCCTGGAGGCATTGCATCAGGCCTGTCAATTGCGCGGAATTCCGTTAAGCGAGTCCACAGCGGCTGTGGTTGGCGCTACGGGACAGACCGGTCGGGCACTGGCGTTGATGTTAAGCGAGACGTGCGACAGGGTCATTTTGTTGGGACGCAACGGCGACGAGGACAACACACGCCGGCGGTTGCATGACCTCGCATCAACAATCGTTGCTCACGTTCGTTCGCACTCAGCAGTTCAAGCAACCAACTCGGGCCGTCTTTATCAGGATATCAGGCGATTCGATTGTGGTGACCAACGCGAATTGCTGGACAAGTTGTTACTCGACCAACGTATCACGATTGCGCGGCACCCAGTTGACATTGCGCAAGCGGACGTCGTCGTAACTGCCTCGAGTGCTACTGACGCGTTTATTCGATCCACCCACCTGAAACGCGGTGCCATCGTCATCGACTCGTCGCGACCGGCTAACGTGTCGCCGCAAGCGATTTGCGACCGACCCGATGTCTGCTGGGTGGAAGGCGGCATCATTGAAATGAAACGATCAGCCCCGCTGGACCTGTTTGCCGGACCTTATCCGGATTGCACTTTTGCCTGTGTCGCGGAAGCTGCCTTGTGGGCGTTGGAACCCCGGATTCGAGAGGCATCGGCCGCAACGACGCTTGATCCGGAACGAATTCGGAAACTGGGCCACCTGGCCAGAGAACATGACTTTCACGTCCGGGTTGAATTTGGTTAACCGTCGTGACTGGCTAATTGTCTTCGAGGGTTAACGGTTGAGCCAAAGTTGCGTCGGTGATGCGTAGCGATTTCTTTCCAGCAAGAACCAGATCGATTTCCTCAGCAATCACATCGTGACGCCAACCGGTGAACAGACGCGGAGGTTCATCCAACTCGATCAAACCGAGTCGCCACGCAGCCAATGCCCTCAAGTCCTGAGTGCTGCCGACCAAATTGGGTGCCACGGCCTCTTCACGGCAAATCACGCCCAGGGTCGTCGCCAAAAACTGGCCCAGCAGCCCGAGATTTGGAATTCGTGATTTCTTTGTGCGTTGCGGCCATTCGGATTTGGGCAGTTGCAGCGCCTGTTCGATGGTGTCAGCGATCTCCGGCAGCAGTTTTTGTATTCGTCCGTAGTCCATACCGCGGATGGAGCGGATTTTCTTCAAATTACTGGTACCCCGCTTGGAAAGTTCGACCAGCAAGTCATCTCGTAGTACACGGCGAGCCGGCATGTTCTTTTCCGAGGCCTTTTTTTCCCGCCAGATCCATAATTCACGGACGACGGCAAGGTCTTTGGGAGTCATCGAAACAATCCCGCTCAGCTTCATCCAGCGCTCAGACGATCCTTCCGCCTCAAAATCACTTTGCATGTGATCCATTTCTTCCTGCAGCCAATCGACACGCTGCAACTTGTTGATTTGTTGCATGCACTGATTGTGTATCTCTTCCAGGTAGACCACATCATCAATGGCGTAATCCAGTTGATTGTCGCTCAGCGGCCGGTGTCGCCAGTTGGTTCGCGTTTCGTGCTTTTGCAATGACTTGCCGAGGAACCGGCTCACCAGATTGGAATAGGACGCTGGATACTCCAGCCCGATCAGGCCGGCAGCAATCTGCGTGTCAAATAATCGGCTAGGCCGTTTTCCAGTCGCGAAATGGCAAAAACGGAATTCCTCCCGAGCTGCGTGAACCACGGTAGTGTGCCCATGCTCATCGTCGCAAATCAAATTCCAGAACGGCAGCAGGTCATCACATTCCAGCGTGTCGACAATCGCCATGTTCTCGCCCGCCGCAATCTGCAACAGGCAAAGTTCGGGCAGGTAACGATCTTCCGAAACAAATTCAGTATCGAAACAAATAACCTTGCTGCCCTGGATCAGCTGACAGTAGTCAACCAGTTGCGGGTGGGTACGGATGTACGTAAAGTCGACGTTGCTCGACATGGATTTCGAGTAGATTGTGGGCGACGCACGGAGGAGCTTGCAATGCGATACTGCACTCAAGAGAGCGTCTAGCTTATCCGCCTCCTGGCTGATTGAACACCGTAACCAATCCACGAGTCCAGTTCAGGTAATTTTTCGCATGAAACTCCTGATCAGCGTGCGAAACCTGCGGGAGGCAAGGTTGGCAGTGACTTGCCACGTGGACGTCGTCGACCTCAAGGAACCGGATAACGGTTCCCTGGGTGCGGTCTCCGGTTCGGTCGCCAACGAGGTCGCGACACAATTGGCACATCGCTGCCCTCTAAGTCTGGCCTTGGGGGAAATTGTCGACGTCGCTGACACACCTGACGATTCCTGGCATTTGAGCGGTTTTACCTACGCGAAAATCGGGCTCGCTGGATGTGCCCCGATTTCCAACTGGCAAGAAACCTGGCAGGGATGGTGCGAGTCTATCCGGACAACGGCTGGACCTGTCGCCGTGGCATATGCTGATTTTCGCGACTGTGCTGCGCCTCATCCGCAGGAAGTCGTCTCATTGGCCCTGTCGTCCGGCGCTGCGGCGTTCCTCATGGACACTTACCACAAGGGCAGCGGCAATTTGCTGGACTTCTGGAACCCGGAGGAGTTGCAGAAACTGGTTGCTCCGCTGAAGGATTCCGGCGTGCCGGTCGCACTGGCCGGCTCACTGGATTTGGACGCGATCCGCCGTCTGTATACTGTGGCCCCGGACATCGTGGCCGTTCGTGGAGCGGCCTGTGCCGGGGGAAATCGCGTCAGCCGCCTGTCACCTCGACGAATCCACCAGTTGCAGCGAGTGGTTCAGGGAACGCCACAATTACGCACTAGTACTAATCGGTGGCAAGCGCCGCGCACGGAGCCCGGACAAGTCGCCGACAAGCTCGCCAAAAACATTTCTGAAAATTAACTTTTGCTTGACAAAGGCTTCATCAACCCTTCAAATTGTGGCCGCGATCAGTCGAATTTTATCAATGGAACGCAATCGAAGAGGCGATGGTCGCGATCAAGGATGTACGACAGTGTGATGGAGTTGCCGGAATGATCGATTGTTTGGATGACGAAGGAAGTGCTTGTGGCCGAGTCAATTTTGGAAGCCATCAAAGAGGGTCAATGGGATTACGAACCAGACCACGTTACCAGTGAGGGTTACGATTCAACTTTCGCTTTGCCAGGGTCCGACGAAAAACTTGAAATCCTCGCCCTGCGGGTAAAGGATGGTTTGCCGTTGTGGCATCCCAGTGATCGTCGAACCTATGATGACAGCGAAGCGATTTGACCTTTGCCGCGAATAGCGCAACGCCGCTTTCGCGAACCAACCAGTCGCAAAAAAACGAAAGTCACCGACTTTCGTTTTTTTTTGCGCACCCCGCGAACGACGTGATTACTCGACGGTCACGCTCTTGGCCAGATTACGGGGCTTGTCCACATCGCACCCACGTAGCACTGCGATGTGATACGACAACAGCTGCAGCGGCAAAATCGACACGATCGGCTGCAGATATTCCTCGACCGACGGAATGTAGATAACATCGTCAGCAACTTCGGCGATTCGGTTGTCTCCCTCGGCGGCAATCGCGATCACCGGGCCACCGCGAGCCTTGATCTCCTCGACATTCGACATCACCTTGTCGTAAATGAATCCGCGAGGCATTACAAACACACTGGGTGTCTGTTCATCTACCAGGGCAATGGGCCCGTGTTTCATTTCAGCGGCCGGGTAGCCCTCGGCATGGATGTAGCTGATTTCTTTCAGCTTCAGGGCACCTTCGAGGGCCGTGGGAAAATTGTAGTGCCGTCCCAAATACAGGAAGTTCGTGGCATGCTGATACTTTTCGGCGACCTCCCGCAGCTTGTCATTGGTTTCCAGCGTTTTCTCCACGACGGCCGGCAATCGCTTGAGGCTCTCAATGATCCGACGGCCTTCGTTATAGCTAACGTGCCGTAATCGACCGAAGTACAGGGCAAGCATGAGCAGTGCCACACACTGGCTGGTATAGGCCTTGGTTGAGGCCACCCCGATCTCCGGGCCGGCATGCAGGAAAATGCCCCCGTCCGCTTCCTGGGCGATTGAACTGCCAACCACATTGCAAATGGCCATCGTCAAATGCCCCTGCCGCTTCATCTCACGCAACGCAGCCAGGGTATCAGCCGTCTCGCCACTTTGGGTGATGGCGAAAATCAGAGTGTCATTGTCCATGGGCGGATTGCGATATCGCAATTCGCTGGCGTATTCGACTTCGACAGGAATATGCGCAATCTCTTCGAACAGATATTCGCCCACAAGTGCCGAATGCCAGCTGGTGCCGCAAGCCGTGAAGACGATCCGTTTGATCTTGCGCAGCTTTTGGGGACTGAGATTCAAACCGCCGAACACCGCTGTAGCATCATCGTCGCTGAGCCGGCCGCGCATCGTATTGCTGATCGAAGTGGGCTGCTCGTAGATCTCCTTCAGCATGTAATGCTCGAAATCGCCCAGGTCGACCTGTTCCGAATTGACTTCCAGCACTTGTACGTCTGGGTCGATATCGCCCTGGTCACGATGACTGAGTTGCAATCCCTCGGACGTCAGCACGGCCAATTGGTGATCGGAAAGGTAGACGATGCGGTCAGTGTATCCGGCCAGGGGCGCTTGATCGCTGGCGAGAAAGTTTTCGTCGTCGCCCAGGCCAATCACGAGTGGACTACCCAGACGCGCGGCAAAAATCGCCCCCGGATACTTTCTGAATACAATTGCCAGTCCGTAGGTGCCTCGCAATTTGCGAGTTGCCGCGCGAACTGCTGCGGCCGGTAAGCTCAAATCGTCGTCCGCCACGCCGTTTTTTTCCAGCTCGGTCTGCAGCGAATCAGCCAGCAAATGCGCGATCACTTCGGTGTCCGTATCGGATACGAATTCAAAACCCTTGTTGATCAGCGATTGTTTTAGTTCCGCGTGGTTCTCGATTACACCGTTGTGCGCGATCGCGAGGTCCTCGCTGCCACCGTAGTGCGGGTGAGCATTGCATTCGTTGGGGGCTCCGTGTGTGGCCCACCGCGTGTGCCCAATTCCAATCGTGGCCGAATTGGGAATCTGGGAGATCTTGCTAGCCAGTCCGGAAATGCGACCGACCGCCTTGACGATGCTGATTTGACCTACATTGTCGAGCGTGGCCGTGCCAGCGCTGTCGTAACCGCGGTATTCCAGTCGCCGCAGTCCTTCGATCAGAAACTCATTGGCAACTCTCGGGCCAACGTAGCCAACGATACCACACATCGGGTCTACCTGTGCTGCAGAATGTTCGGGCGAGAATTAAAGGGAACTCTTACATTAGCATCCGGGCGGAACCGGCCACAATGCCCATTTTTTCCGATCGGGACCGGGCCGATGGCAGAATTGTCGGGAAACGCCACGACGGATTGCGGGATACACGATGCAGGAAGCACAATGTCTCTCCCTGCATGCCGCCTGTATCGCACCGGAACAGCTTGTGACCCAATCCCTACAATCGGAACCCGTCGCCGAAATCATCGCCATCGGAGACGAACTGGCAAGCGGACAACGTTTGGACACCAATAGCCAGTGGGTCAGCCAGCAGCTGGGCGACATGGGAATCCGCGTGCATTTTCACACCACGGTCGTCGATGAACTGAGTGAGATCGAGCAGGCCATTCGACATGCTCGCGATCGCTCTGACATCGTCATCACCAGCGGCGGTCTGGGGCCAACAGCGGACGACTTGACGCGTCAATCGATCGCCGCGGTGGCCGAAACTCCATTGGAATTGCATGAGCCTTCCTGGCAGCACATTCAGCATCTGTTTGCCTCCCGCAATCGCACGATGACAGAAAACAATCGCGTCCAGGCCATGCTGCCGCGTGGCGCCAACGTCATCTTTAATGAGCTGGGAACCGCGCCCGGAATCGACATCACCCTGCAAAATGAGCGAGGAGGATGCCGGCTGTTTGCACTTCCCGGTGTGCCTTATGAGCTCAAGTTGATGTGGGCAGAATATGTCGTTGATCAATTGCGTGATCAGTTTCCGAATCTGGGTACCATCGTGCACCATGCCATTCACTGCTTTGGTGCCGGCGAAAGTGAAATCCAGTCACGGTTGCCTGACTTGATCAAGTCCGGCCAGAAACCGGCAGTGGGCATTACAGCCAGCAAAGCGACAATTACCTTGCGGATCTCGGCCCACGGTCAAACGGCCAATGAGTGCCGGGAATTGTTGTTGCCGGTGATGCAAGAAATCGAGCACGAACTGGGCGATCTGATCTTCGGAGAAAACGAGGCCACGCTGGAAGAGGTCGTTGTACGGCAGCTACTCGAGCGAAATCAAACGCTGGCTGTCGTGGACATGGGCGGTTGCGGTCTGATTTCCCAATGGCTGGGCGATGCCGATCCGGATCGTCGTGTGTACGCAGGCACAATCAGCCTCGCCGCGCCCAGGGCCTTCGACGAGGCACTCGAGATCGGCAGTTCCGTTTTCGACACCGATATCGTTTTGATCATCGGTCAGGGATTTGACCACGACGGTCATCAAAAACGCGATGTTAAGATCGTCGCTGGTAAAGATTCGGTGCGGCACCGGTTTCCCGTTTCCGGCCACCCCTCGCTGGTCATTGAACGCAGTGCGAAACAGGCACTGAACCTGCTGCGCCTATCAATCGATCGTCAAAAGATCTAGCTGAATCCGCGTGTACCGTCCGGCGACTGGTCAGTTTTCGACCGCGGGCTCGGGTGGCAATTCCATGATTTCCGGTGGTCGCCCGATTTCAATGAGCAACAACCAGCGACCGTCACCGGACACTTCCACCTGGCGTACGCCGCTAACGTGTGTCAACTGTCCAGTTTCCGGGTGGCGATGTTCGTAGCCCGTGAACTCGCGATAAACATTGTCGGTTTTGTAGTCGACAACCTGAAAGGTGATTTCGTAGTCGGTCTTGTATTCCTCGGAAGCGATATGCCGTTCCGACGTGCGCACTTTCCAGCGCGGATGGTTGGTACGCGGTTCACCAATCGGCAAATAGTCCATTTCAATGTGATCGTCAGCGTATTGAACATTGATAGCCGAGCCGTCGACCGAAACTTCAACGGCCTGCACGCCATCCCGGGACGCCACCTCGGTATGGGCTGAGTCATTCCAGCTGACACTGCCGGTGTATTCCTGCACAACGGCTCCCGTATCCGTGCTGCGAACGATGTATTTCAACTCCACAGCCTCAGAATCCGCGACCGTTGCGTGATCCGTTTGAACGACGTACCGTGGTGTCGTATTGGGAAAATAGCGAGCAGCAGGAATATCCACAGTCGCCGGGGGAATTTCGCGGACGAGACCGCTGATTTGCCGGAACTCGGGTGCCTTCGAGTCTTCGCACCACTCAAACAAGGCGGATTCGCAGGTGGTCAGTGTGACACCCGCCAGCTCCATGCGTCGCAGTGCGGTTTGGTGATCGAGACTGTACCTCGTTCCCACTGCATCCACGGCCACCCACACGTCAAAGCCCATGGCGATCAGGTCGAGCGCCGTTTGCTGGACGCACACGTGGGTCTCGATTCCGCACAACAGGACCTGATCGCGATCGTCCTGCTGCAACCGCTCCAGGACTTTTTGACAATCGCGGCAACTAAACAGGGATTTTTCATCATCAATCGCCACGCGATCGGCGATCAAGGGAATGGTGTGTCCCAATCCCCGAGGGTATTGCTCTGTACATAGCACGGGCACGTCCAACATCGTGGCTCCATCGACCAGCCGACGCACATTCCAGACGACCGTGGGATGCTCTCTGATATGGGGCACCAGCTTTTCCTGTACATCGATCACCAGCAATGCCGCCGACCGACGTGACATTAACGCTCGGCTTCGTGATGCGGGCTGGGCCTGGGCTTTATCCGCTGGCGGTTGTGGTGGCGCATTGGCCGGAGTGCTATCGTCGGGTAAATCTTCGGTAGCCGCGGCCGGTTCGAGCGAGTTGCCTTCAATTTCGTTCATACCAACAGCCTACAGGATAATAAAGCGTTTCATAAGGCGGACGTTCGGGCTGTCGCTCCGGGTGACGGCCACAATTCGCCACCTACCCAACCTCAAGCTTTTTCGGCAAAATCAAACTTTGTCTTGCACTCCCGGTTCCATGCGATGAACTTTCACGCCACAACAATTCTCACAGTTCGTCATGGCAAAAAAGTGGCCATGGGCGGCGATGGTCAGGTGACGCTGGGATCGGCCGTGATGAAGGCTGATGCAGTCAAAATCCGCAAGTTGTTCGATGGCAAGGTGCTGTGCGGATTCGCCGGCAGCAGCGCTGATTCCTTCGCCTTGCTGGAAAGGTTCGAGGAAAAACTCAAGGAACACCCCGAAAATATTCAGCGGGCCGCAACCGAATTGGCCAAGCAATGGCGTATGGACAAGGCCCTGCGACAACTGGAAGCATTGCTTTCTGTCAGCGATGCGAAATACTCACTTTTGGTCAGTGGCACGGGCGATGTGATCCGGCCGACTGACGGAATCATCGGCATTGGATCAGGTGGCAACTTCGCCATCGCTGCCGCACGGGCCCTGAAGGAAAACACCGAGCTGAACGCCGCAGAGATTGTCCGCAAGTCGCTGCAGATTTCCGGTGACATCGATATCTATTCCAATCAAAACATCGTCGTGGAGGAAATTGAGTGTCAGGAGTAACGCTCACCGCAAACCCGACGGCGTCCGGAGCGTCATCGATGCTGACGCCGCGAGAAGTCGTCGAGCAACTGGACCGTTACATCATCGGCCAGGCAGACGCCAAACGGTCGGTCGCTATCGCCATGCGCAACCGCTGGCGTCGTCAACAGCTGGCGGACGACATGAAGAATGAAGTCGCGCCGAAGAATATTCTGATGATCGGCTCAACGGGTGTCGGCAAAACCGAGATCGCGCGGCGACTGGCCCGGCTGACCGATGCACCTTTTATCAAGATCGAAGCGACCAAGTACACCGAGGTTGGCTATTACGGTCGTGACGTGGAAAGCATGATCCGTGAACTCGTCGATAACGCGATTACACTGGTGCGCCAACGGGAACGAAAAAACGTCGAAACGGAAGCGAACGAACGCACGATTGGTCGGTTGGTCGATTTGCTGGCGCCGCGGCCAGTTGGTTTTTCCGTGACCACGGATCCGTCGGAGCCCGAAGGCGAATCGGAATCGTCCTATGAACGCACCCGCGGCAAGATGCGCGAAATGCTGCTGGCCGGCGAAATGGACCATCGCGAAGTCGAACTGACCATCGAACAAAAATCGTCTCCCGTCATGGTTGGTGGCATGGGCATTGAACAGATGGACATGGATTTCCAGGGCATGCTTGAGAAGATCATGCCCAAGTCCTCAGTCCGTCGCAAAATGAGCGTGCTGCAAGCCCGCGAAGTGATCTTCGATCAGGAATGCGAGGCATTGCTGGAACCGGAAAAGGTCAACGCCATGGCCATCGAACTGGCGGAGAACGTTGGTATCATCTTCCTTGATGAAATCGACAAGGTTGTGGCCAGTGAAGGCAAGGGGGCGGACGTTTCCCGGCAAGGCGTGCAGCGCGACCTGTTGCCGATCGTCGAAGGCACCACGGTGCAGACGCGGTACGGTTACGTCAAAACCGATCACATCCTGTTTGTCGCTGCCGGCGCCTTCCACAAGGCCAAGCCCAGTGAATTGATGCCCGAGTTGCAGGGCCGTTTCCCGATCCGTGTCGAACTGGACGACCTTACTCAATCCGATTTTGTACGGATTCTGACCGAGCCCACCAATTCGCTGACGCGTCAGTACGAAGCGTTAATGAAAACCGAGGGCGTCGAATTGGAATTCGGACAGGATGCGATTGAGGAACTGGCCAGATACGCGTTCAAGGTAAACCAGTCGAGCCAAAACATTGGGGCCCGACGCCTGTACACGATCATGGAACGTCTGCTGGAAGAACTCAGTTTCGAGGCGCCCGACATGAAAATGGGCCGCGTCGAAGTCAACGCGGCCTACGTGCGTGAAAAACTCGACGCGATTACCGAAGATGACGATCTGTCCCGGTTTATCCTGTAACTGATGACCTTGTCGCATTTGCCAGCGACTTCTGCCTCCCTTGATTGAAATTTACGGGGCTCTTTCAGGATCGCGTTGCGCCGATATTGATCACAGTGTCCGGAATCCATACCGAGATGGCTGACGATCAAGCTATTTAGCCCAAATGGCAATTTGAAGTACAATCGTCAGACATTAATCAGTGCTTCTTCATTCCTTTCGCGGAGTCCTCGGCCCCGAACCGGGCAGTGAGCACCGGCTGTTTATGTCGCATGACCTTCTGGATTCCGGTACTCATCTAGGGCAATACGAAGTGGTTCGACCACTCGGCGCCGGAGGCATGGGCCAGGTGTGGCTGGCGCGAGACTCGAATCTGGACCGCGAAGTGGCGATCAAACTGTTGCCCGATCACTTGCAATCTGACCAGCAGGCACTGATGCGGTTTGAGCGGGAAGCCAAATTGCTGGCCGCTATTAATCACCCCAACATCGCACAGATCTACGGCTCTGAAGAATCTGATGGCAAACGATTCCTCGTGCTTGAGCTGGTCGAAGGCCAAACGTTGTCGGAACGGCTCAAGCAAGGCCCAATGCCAATCGACGAAACCCTTAATGTGTGCAAGCAGATTGCTGTGGGTCTGGAAACTGCTCACGAAAAGGGCATCGTTCACCGAGATCTCAAGCCGGGCAATGTGATGCTCCGGCACGATGAAACCGTCAAGGTGCTGGACTTCGGTTTGGCCTGTGCGACCGATGTACCAGACACGCGCGCATCGGCCGACTCGCCAACCATTGCCCATCGTCACCATCCGGAGGGGAGCAACACAATTCCGGGAATGATTATGGGCACGGCCGGATACATGAGCCCGGAACAGGCTCGTGGCCGCACCGTCGACAAGCGCTCGGACATCTGGTCCTTCGGCGTTATTTTGCATGAATGCCTCGCCGGCCAAAAGCTCTTTGGCGGTGAAAGTGTCCCCGATTCCCTGGGAGCAATTCTGCACAAGGAAGTCGACTGGAGTGCCTTGCCGGCCCGCATTCCAGCTGGCCTGAAACGACTCCTTCGTCACTGCGTCGTTCGCGAACCAAAGAAACGAGTGCACGACATCGCTGACGCCCGTATCGAGCGCGAAGAGATCGAAGAGCAGCTGCGAGACGGGCCCATCGAATCTGCTGAGCCAGTGCCACCGACTACCGGGCGTGGCCTTTTATGGCCTGTGGCGTGTGTGTTGTTAGCCGTCGCACTTGTCGCATCGCTTCTGTGGCCGTTGGTTTTGCCTGGGCGCCCTGCGGACGTCGCCCCGCGTCGGACCGTCGTTGGTATGGAACAAATCACTGACTTGCCTGGCGTTCAGTTTCACCCCAGTGTGTCGCCCGATGGCAAACAGGTGCTGTACGTCACTGACGATGGCGGTGATGAAGACATTTTTCTGCAGCGTATCGGTGGTGCGAACCCGGTCAATTTGACCGAAGACTCCGAGGTTGGCGACTCCGATCCAGCTTTTTCGCCTGACGGGAATCAAATCGCATTCAGATCAGAACGAGAGGGCGGTGGCATCTTCATCATGGGTGCTACCGGAGAATCGCCGCGGCGTATCAGCGACGTCGGATTCGATCCGGCGTGGTCGCCCGACGGCAAGCAGATCGTTTATACGACCCAACAAGTGCGAGACGCCTACTCCCGGACATATCTCACCGAGTTGTGGGTCGTCGACATTGCATCGCGTCAAAAGAATCAACTTCACGCCGGTGACGCTGTCGGACCCCAATGGTCACCAGACG
>JBPCVB010000686.1:0-5671 GCA_051010855.1 Pirellulaceae bacterium
CCTCCATGCGGCTTGACCGACCGCCCGGTATCCACATTCAGCAAAACGCCGGCAACGACGACGATCAGCGCCAGTGCCTGACCAACACAAGCAGCCATCGGGATGCTCAACAGGCCGAAATCCCCAAACATCAACAGGGCGAACAGCAGCATGGCAGGAATGCCGGCCAGTCGCGCCGCAACGCCGACCATCGGTTTGCCTCGGCCCTTCAGCCAATTGTCGGCAACCTGTATAAAGCCCCGCATAGCTGCCGCTGGCAGTAACCAAAGCGCAAATGGAATCGCCGCGGCAAATGCGTCTGAATAGAACAGTACGATCAAGTCATCGATGACCAGGGCCAGCAACAGCGTCGATGCGACCTGAAATGCCGCGGTCAGCAGCATGACGTTGATTGCCTTGCCCCGTGTAACGCCAGTGTTTCGCCGGGCTCCCGCATTGAATGTGAACATGCCAAGGGCATGGGGAGCGATCATCAGCAACGCTGCGGCAGGAATGGCGACGAAGTAGTAGCCTGAATCGGTGACCGTGGCCACAGCGAGGATCAGGAAGATGTCAAGCCGATCGAACAGCTCGGATACCAGCATCGAAACCGCGTAGGGTCGTCCCTTACGAAGCAGTTTGCCGGGTCGTGGTACCGCTTTGTCATCGGACGAAGCTTTTTTCAACAGCTGTCGTCGCAGACGCGGCGACATCAGGTGCATGCCACGCAAAGTTGGTAATAGCCCGATGATCCGGGCCAGTACGAACAGGCCACACATGACCCATAGCCACGACGTGTTCAAAATTTCGGGCAGATTGACAAGCCATGCCAACGATATCAGCACCGGAAATGCCAAAGCAAAAACGAGGCGATTGACGTTGTAACGACGCCACGAACCCCGGCCACGATCGACGGCGGATATGGTCAGATGCACATGTTCCCAGGGCACGAACAGGCAACACAACAGTGCAAAGGGAATCAGGTAACCCTTGTCGGTCGGCACCAGCAAGGCAATCGACAAGACTGCCGCGAATATGCCGGTGATCGTTCCGGTGATCATGCCAATGCGGGCTGCTGAATATTTGAGCTGAGTAGCGTTGTCGCGATTGCGTGCTGCGAATCGGGCGATGACTTCAACCGTGCCCAGCAGTCCGGCATATAACAAAATTTCACGTGGAAAATACAACACCGTACCAAATTCGCCGCGAGCAGCCGGACCGAGAATCCGCGCCACGATAATCCCTTGCACCAGGAAGATACCGAACACGGTCAACGTGGTCAGAAACGTTGTGACCAGCGCAATCGATTGCAGTCCAGGCCGAAAACGTTGCAAGGTCGATTGCCAATCGTCGACCCGGCCTGCGCGCAGCCCTGCGTCCGCCGTCGGTCCGCCAGTCACGGAAGCGGGCGTTGTGGGTACCGCAATTTTTTCACTACAGGTAGTCATCGGGTCGATTGGGTTACCTAAACGGATCCACGATGCAGCAAGGTAACGAAAAACGTCTTTGCAATCAGTCTGGAATCGGTCAAAAACCCGCGGCAACGAATGTACTCGAGGTCCATACGCATCCACTGGTCAAACGGAATGTCACGGCCGCCGTCCACCTGCCAGATGCAGGTCATGCCCGGGGCAACATCCAGCCGCCGGCGGTGCCAGCCAGAGCAATTGAGCGATTCATCCACTGGCAGTGGCCTTGGTCCAACCAATGACATTTCGCCCTTGAGAACGTTTAGCAATTGCGGAAGCTCGTCAGCACACGTTTTTCGCAGGTATTTGCCCACGCGAGTCAAACGCGGATCGTTCTTGATCTTGAATGCGGGTCCGTCCTGTTCGCTGGCGGCCGTCAAACGCCATTTTTCAGTGTCTGCACCATGACGCATGGTGCGAAACTTGTAGATTCGAAACAGTCTTCCGTCCTGCCCTTCCCGCCACTGGGTAAATAGCACCGGACCACGCGAAGTGAGCCGTATGGCGATGGCAGCGATCAGCAAAATGGGCGACAGCACGATTAGCCCGGCGGTAGCACCGGCGATGTCAGTCACACGCTTCCACCAGGGTGAGGGAATGGATGTATTGAGTTTCTGGACCCGAATTGTTTTCCCGGTTTTGGTATCGGGCTGGCGTCGCGTGGCTACACCCCCGTGCGAATCAGCGACTTGTTCTCGCGAGTCGCCGTTTCGTTCACCGTGCGAGTCGCCGTTGCGTTCACCCTCAAACGAATCGTCATCCACAGCCAACTGGTAAACGCCATTGTTGCCGGGCTGGTTCGGAGGTCTGAACTGATCGTCGGAATCGGGGAAGGCAAAGATGTCGGTGCTGACCGGCATGTCCTCGTCCTGGGCAATTTGCGTAAGGTCATTTGCGACCTTCGCGGCGCCAAAGGGTGCTGTTTCCGTCAACAGCACACCAAACGACTCTTGATACTGCCCGATCTCGTCCGTGATTCGCAATCGTTTGCGAAAAAGCACGGACAACTGCAATGCCTGTTCCCGCGTTTGACGACGGCTCAACGAAGTGTCAACAAATTCAAATCGAATGACACAGAAGGAGAGTTCGCGACGTTCGGCTCGCGCACGTTCCTTTTTAATCGCGACTGCGAACTTCGCGTCATCGAGCAAATCCGTCGAATCACCTGGTTTGTTTCGCGCAGTGCGAAACATACGAATCCATCCGTCCCGGCGACGAGAGCGGGAAATCATGATGTCAGTCCTGTTGTAACTCTGTTATAGCGCCGACGGAGTCGGCCGAAGCTTGAGAGTAAAGAGGCAATCGAAACCCGCTTGGGTCAGTTCACCTCTGGTTAATAAATCAGGTTTTGGCGCCCGGTTGCACGAGTACTCGCGCACGTTTGGTGAATGACGACATGCAGTCTTTCACACGGGAACGATCAGGCATGATTTGATTCCGGCCAGGCCGGAAAGGCAAGTGAATGAAACGTGCTGGTTTGACGGGATCAATCGTGCCGGCTGGTATTGGTTGGTACCGCTCGACTGGAAATCCGTTGCCTGAAGGGGAAGGACACGCCTCATGCAGGGTCTTAGTGTAACCCCGTAAGTGTGGAATACAACGGGGATTCGTTTACCAAACGCAACATTCGAGACCGGTCTGAATCGCTTGTAACGATGATACGTCAGCCGCTTGACGCCGCGTGTTGCGACGAGGCCTCAGTGGCCTGGGGAACCGAGGTGAAGATACCCGGCAATTCGTTCAGATGACGGCGTAAAAAATGCCGGTGAACGGTCAGTTACCAGTCCCATGTGCCGGGCAGCCGACGCGGGTATGGCGGCTGTGCAACCGGAGGCAGCGCCAGACCGTGCTCAAATGCCCACTCGGACCGCTCGCGTTGCGTGGCGTAGTAGCGTAACCAGGTTTCCGCATCAGTCTCCGGATCGATGCATTGCCAGTGCAGATGGCTCTCACCGGACAGAATCCGTTTTTCCTGGGCTGGCAGGATGTCCCGAATGATCAGACACATCAGCTGCCGGTCCGAGAGATGATCCGTAAACTCAAGAACAATGTTTCTCTCGTACAATCGCCCGATCACCTGATGCAGCTGCTGTTGTAATTGTTGATCGGAAAGAGACTCGGGAGCCGGCAACGTCAACTCGGGCTCGAACCACTGGCCGATTGGCAATACAGGAGCCTTCTCCCATGCCAGCATCGAGGCCAGAAATTCGTTCTCCAGCGCGATGGGCAAGCGACGTGAATCAAGCAGCGAAATCGACTCGTCAAAAAACGGCTCAATTTCGTCACGCAACTGGGCGTTTAGTAATAGTTGATCGACGTCTTTCATCTTCGCGTTCAATTCCGCAAACAGCTGGTTGCCCCGTACGGGCACCGGGACAAAGCCGGTGCCAGCGATGGGCGGGCGACCGATTTCACGGACGCAGCCCGTCGCTGCAATGAATTTATTCGTAACGCTGTTGGGGGCAATAGCGTAGCTTGAGAAAATCTCGCGCTTTTCCCAGCAAAATCAGGGCTCAAAAACTTGCAACCCCTGCATCCCAAAAAGTTTCAACCGCAGTCTTTTGTTACTCGGCTAATTGCCACAACCGGCACAAACTGCCAGGCCGCGCCTCGACGCGAATAGCAGCAGGATCGGGTGCCTTACCGGGCAATGAAGGAAATCAAAAATCAGGTCTCAAATCCCAGCTGCAACTGGCTGTCTTCGTCGTACTGGGCATCGGGATTGAGTTCCTGAAACAGCAAGCTGGGCTGGATGTCGTGATTGTCCTGGTACTTGCTGTTCTTTTGGTACTCGGTGATATCACCAACCACTTCGTGGTAGAAGATTTGGCAAATCGAAACACCCGGATATATGCGAACTGGTTGAATCGCAAACATCTCCAGCGTCCAGAATCCACAAAATCCCACGTCCCCGAAACCGGCTGTGACGTGCACGAACAGCCCCAGGCGTCCGATAGACGATCGTCCCTCGATCATGGGAACCAGGTTATGAGTTTCCGTGCGTTCCGAAGTGCGGCCAAGATACAATTTGTTGGGCTGCAACGTCAGTCCTTCAGGCGGGATCGTCAGCCGTTTGATGCGGTTGCATTTCCGCATGTCCAGCACGACTTCTTCATAAGTCATCACCTCGTCGTGCAAGGAGAGGTTGTAGCTATTGGGATTGAGTTTTTCGACCTCAAATGGCTCGATCGAAATGTCCGTTCCCAGTCGCTGATGAATCTCGTCGCCCGTGAGAATCATGATCGACAGTCCTTGTTTCAATGACGTCTATGACAGTCTGGCGTCATGCCCTTGAAAAGAAATCACGCGCCAAATCCATGTGTGACCGGCGCATCACAGCGAAATTTTCAGGCACGCGCCATGACCTGTCAAGTCGTCGCGGCCGGTTTAAGGCAGTGCCCGATCCGTGGTCCGGCCATGGATCAGCGGCGACGGCTTTTGGCGTGGAGTGTCAAGGGGAATTCAGGACGCAAATCAGGATTTTTAATCGGTGAATGAGTTGATTTTTCAATTCCCTCTGACGACCCTATGTCTATGATTGTGGCAGGCGTGAGGAGCTCTAGTTGACGGACACGCCCTTTCTCTTGAATGACCATCGAAAACGAAAGTCGCACCGATGTCGATAGCTGAAGCGAATTTGGACTTACCGTCCAATTTCACCGGCGTGGTCAAACTGTTCCCGCTTCCCAACCTGGTTCTTTTTCCAGGTGTCATTCAGCCCTTGCATATTTTCGAGCCTCGCTATCGCAAATTGATGGAAGATGCCATCAGCAGCGATCAGGTGATTGCCATGGCGATGCTGAAACCGGGCTGGGAAAACAAGCAGGCCCAGCAACCGGAGCTGTACAAAACGCTGTGTATTGGCAAGATTGTCACGCACGCCCAGTTACCGGACGGCCGTTACAACCTGCTCTTGCTAGGTGCAAAACGAGCCAGGATTATTCGCGAGATTGCCGCAGATCAACCCTACCGACTGGCCGATGTCCAGTTGATTGAGGCAGCGGATGAATCCCATCAAGGAGTCGATGCGCAACGCATTCGCGAACAGGCCATCCATATTTTCGAGGAATTGACTGCAGTCGATTCGGAACTGGATCACGAATCCATTGCCAACCTGTTGCACGATGACCTGCCTTTTGGTTTGCTGCTGGATCTGATGACGTTTTCATCTGGATTGCCACTGGAACAACAACAGTCGGTACTGGAGACGGTCAACATTGACC
>JBPCVB010000687.1:0-13550 GCA_051010855.1 Pirellulaceae bacterium
ATGACGACCAGGGCGATCAGCACCAGCAACAACCACGTTGGCGATCGGCTACGCAAAACAAAAATACCGACCATGACGAGCCAAAGCAGGATCATCCACGGTAGACCGCCGGGAAATGTCATCAACGATCCGCAGAGCAACAGAATGAAGACCAGGATCAGGCCTGTGCGAGCCAGAAAAACACCGACGCTACGTCGCGTTCCCGTCTTCGGTTTAACTACTTTTGTTTCCGGATCCACTGGACGAACCTCGCAATTTCCGGATGCGTTAACAGCTTCTCAATCGTATTGTAATCGCGACCGAGCTCCTTTTCCGAAGGCACGAACAAATGAATCGCCTTGTGGCAGTCCAGACACAGCCAGACGGTGGCGAGCATCTGGTCACGTGCAAAGTTCTTGCGAAACCACTTGTTGCTGTGGCAGGTGCGCGGGATCAGATGATGTTCGTTGCCGCGTTTGGTGAGGCGTTGGCACAGGCCGCAAGGCTGGTGGATTGAGTCATTCACAATTCATTACTTGTTGCTTGCAACCAGACAAGGCAGGGGAGCGAGTTGAATTGTGAATAATGAAGAAGGAGTTGTGAATGCTTGATATTTCCGCTGGTTAACAAGCGAAACTTCGGCATTCGACATTCCTTGTTCGATATTCTGCGGTTCCCGGGTGGGGCGAGATGGCCGAGGATGAATAGTTGTTACGCCCTCATCCGGCCTTCGGCCACCTTCTCCCCGAGGAAGAAGGCCTGAAGCCACGCGTATCACAATTGGCGAGCTGCAATGGCTTTTGCATTTCAATCTACGCAAACAGCGCGCTCACCGGATGAGCCTTGACCAGCTCTCGCGGCTGATTCAGGTGATTCATCACCATCATTTCGGGATCGATCCCGAAGGAATGATAAATCGTGGCCAGCAATTCGCCGGGGTGCACGGGATCCTCGATCGGCGCAGAGGCCGTTTCGTCCGATTGGCCGTGTACATAGCCGCGTTTGATGCCCGCTCCGGCAATCAACCCGGTATAGCAATACGGCCAGTGATCCCGGCCGTCGGCGTCGTTGTCATTGCCTGAAGTGCTAACGCCGCGCTGCGGGCTGCGACCAAACTCACCGATCGCAACTACCATCGTTTCATCCAGCATGCCACGATCGTCGAGATCCTCGATCAGCCCACTCAAACCCTGGTCGAACATCGGCGCCGATTGATCTTTCATGCGTTTGCTCAGGTCCTTGTGCTGGTCCCAGCTGTGATTGTCGCTGTTGGCAATCTTGGGCCAGACGACTTCCACAACCCGCGTGCCTGCTTCGATTAAACGCCGCGCCAACAGACAGCTGTCGCCAAACGTGTTGCGACCATACTTTTCGCGCATCGTTTCGGCTTCATCACCGAGCTGGAACGCGCGACGCGCCCGCCCGGAGACGACCAGATCAAGGGCCTGCTGGTAATGCCGATCCAGCTCGAATGATTCAACGGCCTTGTCGATCTCGGGCATCTGCTGGTTGACCAGTTCGCGAAGTCGTGCACGGCGACGCAAACGTACAGAGAAGACTTCCGGCGGCAATTGCAGGTCATCGATGATAATGTTCTGCATCTTGTTCATGTCCATATCATCGCCGGAGGGGTACAGCGTGTAGGGGTCGAACGCCTTGCCGAGGAATCCGGCCGTGCCACCCTTGCCTACCACGTTGCTTTCCTGCAGCGGGCGAGGCAGCATCACGAACGGCAACATGGGAACTTCTACAGGCTTCATCTTGATGATGTGCGAACCGAAATTGGGAAAGTCCTTGGGCGTGGGCGGTTCCAGCTGACCCGAGGCACTGACCTTGTCAGTCGTGTAGCCGGTCATCATCTGGTAGATGGCTGCGGTATGGTTAAACAAACCGACCGGTGTGTAACTCATCGAGCGAATCAACGTAAAGCGATCATTCAGCTGGGCCAGTCGTGGCAGGTTTTCGGTGAACTTGACGCCGGGAATCTTCGTCGAGATCGGGTTGAACACACTGCGTACGTTGTCGGGCACATTTTCCTTGGGGTCCCACAAATCGATGTGACTGGGACCGCCTTGCAGATACACCATGATGATGCTTTTGGCGGTATTCCAGCCAGGTGCGTCCAGTCGGTACGGACTGGCGGCCGTTGCGTTCTGCAACTTTAGCAGCGAACCAAGTGACAGTCCCAACATGCCACTGCCACCGACACGCAGGATATCCCGTCGGCTGACTTTGAGTTCGCGATCACACAGGTCTTTGCCGGGGTGGCCAAGGATGCGAAACATGATTGGTATTCCTGTGATTAATGGTTAAACAAAAATGCCGGACTGTTGATCAGTGCCCACGCCAGATCCTGGGCGGCAGTCAACCGCTCGTTCTCCAGCTGTTGTTGGCTCATTTCAACATCCTGATTCAGCTGCAACAGCTCCGCGTCTTCCGCCAGCGGTTTGCCCACGCGTTCCAGTTTTTCGCGCAGTCGCACGATTTCCGGATCAATCATCAGGGGCTCGCTGGCTGCCTGATATGCCGCATCCAGCTCGGCGAACCGCGGATCACTTTGACGGAAGGCGTTGGTCAGCTGTGTTTCCGTGTCGTCGGCGCGCTCTGCTGCCGGTTTAGCCAACTCGGCCAGCAGAAACTCCGGCAAACCCAGCCCAACCGACTCATGGTTTTTGGTCAGTGAAATTCGGAAGCGGCCGATCTGGTGTTGATCGTCGTAGGCATGGTGCAAACGGAATCGCAGCAGCGTACCGGCCGAATAGCCGAACGGTAACTTCAGCTGGAACGTGGCCCAGCTGGTCTTGCCGATACTACCCAACAAGGCCCAGCCCTGATTATTGTCGGTTACTCCGTTGATCGAGTGGGCGATCGGATAGTCAGGCTGCTCAAAATTGGCAAGCACCGATTCGAACTCGAGCTTTTGCCACTGGTCGGGTCGATCCGGGTGGGCGACTTCGATCTCGAACTCGGTCAGCACCAGATTTCCGTTTTCCGCCAGGCCGGGACCCTGGGCGGCCAGTGAATCGTGCGGCAACACCTCCAGCCGAATGGCCGACACGCCGGTCAGGTCGGTGTGCGTTGTTACCGTGTAGATGTCCTTGCCCGATTTCTCTTGCAGCAAGACACTGCGATCTTCCAGCACCTGGTACGGCCGATCGACGGTTGAGTCGAGCCCAGACACGGTAACGGGATACCAGTGAACAGATTCCAGTTGACGCCGTTGCCACGCGTGAAACCCGTCAGCGCTGGCAACGTACTCGTCGAGGGCGGCTTTCGTTTCAGCAACTGCCTGTTCCTGTGCCGCTTCCTTCAGCAGCAGTTCGGGATCGAGTCGAGTAATGGCATCCTGCAGTTCCGCGACGGCGTCGGCGATGGCTTGCAGCCGTTCCGCCTCGCGGCCGGGCAGTTGTTTGTCGACCAGTTTCCGGCGTGCATCTCGTTGCTCAACCAACGTCTGATGATCCGTCGCAATCGTGCCAAAGGTGGAAAGTGTCAGATCAACTTCCTCGTCATTGGCGAGCCGATTCAATATTCGCAGGTAGATCTGACGAATCAGTTCCCGATCATCGGACTGGGTGGTGACGAGTTGAGCCAGTTCACTGTTGGGATCATCAATCGCCCGTGCTACATCGGGGCCGCTTACCAAAGCAAGTACACTGCCCAATTGCAGTTCGGACGAACGTTCGCATTCGCAAACACTTTCACGAGCCGGACGGCCAAGCGTTGTCAGGAATCCGCTGGGCAATTTCGCCCCGGCATCGGGCAGGGCTGCCGCGCGGGTGCCCGGTTCGACACCCGGGATCTGCAATTGGCTGCCTGTGACAAAATGGATCGAGTCAAACAGGACTTCCGCAGGCAAACGTCTGGCTTGCGCGTGCGAGTAGTTCAGTTGATCATCGCGGTTGTATTCATTGGTTTCTATCGACAGTTGATAAACCCGCGACTGGCAAATCAAACGAATGATGTGCCGGCTGTCAAAATCACTGTTGATGAACTCCTCACGCAGATATTCCAGCAGCTGCGGATTGGTGGGCGGGTTGCCCGCCCGGATGTCATCTAGCGGCTCGATCAACCCGGTGCCCAGCATATAGCCCCACACACGGTTCACGTAGCTGGTGGCAAAGTAGGGATTATCGGGCGAAGTAATCCACGCAGCCAATTTCTCACGGCGCGAAGCGTTGTCATTGACGTTGAAATCACAGTCAAATGGAAACGCCGGTGCCGTGATCTCGCCGGTGCGATCATGGGTCACGTCACCGGAATCGCTGTCCGCAACGATTTCGTAAAGGGGTTTGGCACTTTCCACGGCAGAACCACCGATCGTCTGTTTGCCACTGGCCGGGTCGCGATCCAGAGAGACCTGCGCAAAGAATGCGGCTGTCTCGTAGTACTGATCCTGAGTCCAGCGTTCAAACGGGTGATCGTGGCATTTGTTGCAATTGAAACGGGTGGCCAGGAACAGATGCGTCGTGTTCTCCATCGTGTCTTCAGGCGTGCGATGGATCTTGAAGTACGAAGCTGCCGGATTGTCCCGGTTGGAGCCGGATGCGGTCAGAATATCCCAGGCAAGTTCGTCATAGGGTGTGTTCTCGCGAACCTGCTCGCGAATCCAGTCGCGCATCGCCTTCGCTCCATCCTCACCCAGGTACTTGCGGTTGACCTGCATCAAGTCAGCCCATTTGTTCGACCAGTGTTCGACAAATGAGTCCGAGCCGATCAGCGAGTCAATCAACTCGTCGCGTTTCTGGCGAGTCGGTCTTTCGTCGGCGAGGAATTTGGTGACTTCATCGGCGGATGGCGGCAAGCCCGTCAGGTCGAGATACACGCGACGGATGAATTCTGTATCGCTGCACAGGTCCGACGGAGTGATTTTCATGCGTTGCCACTTGTCAGCGACCAGCCGGTCAATGTCTGTCCAGGATTCGGGCTCGGTCCATGCGTAACCATCGCGCCGGCCCATTACGGTCAGAGTCGTGGCGGTGAAGGCACCGTCGTAACGCGCCAAAACTGGTGTCTCTCCCCGTCGCAAGGCCTCGACCACCGAATCGTCGATTGAGGCGATTTCCATGTTGCCCACTTCGATAAAGGCTTCACGGGTGACATCGCGCTCGGTGCCATCCTCGTAAGTGGCGACCAGTCGCATTTGTTGTGAGGCACCCGAATCGCCCAGCACCGGATTTTCCGGAAACAGCTGAATCGACGCGACACGAGGTGAGTCAGTATTCAATTCCGCACCATGGCTGATCCATCCGTGAACCAGTTGATAATATTTGTCCTCGAGTGTTAACAACTGTCCGCCGCTGTGAGGCACGGTCGCGGTTGGCTTGGTCAACATCAGACTGTCAGAGGGAGCAGCGAGGCTGGTGCGTCGGGATCCCATGTCGTCAGTGAAAGCGCGGACATCAAACAGCGGGTCGTAGCCACGCAGAGAAAGTTTGAATCCCATCTTGCCGTCGGCCGAGCCGTGGCAGGTTCCCGCATTGCATCCCAGTTTGGTCAGCACCGGATTCACATCACGCCGAAAGTCCGGCTGAAACGCCATCTCCATATCCACAGCGACAGGAACCGAATGACTCTGGCCCGCCATATCGATCACCAGTTCCGTGTTTCCATTGCCGGTAGGCTGGATCAGGGAACCTTCTATTGAAATGACACTGGCATCCGTGTTCAAGCTGATAAAAGGTGTGACATCGATGCTGGAGCCGTCGACGAGTTCGGCCTGAACGACCAGCTGGACATAATCGGTCGGTGAGGTGAATTTGATGTTGGCTGGCGATACGGTAAGCGACGCAACTGTGTCAGGTTCGTCGCCGGGTCGCTGTGAAGCGGCCTTGCTTTTGAAACGCCAATCAACTTCAGCGGCAACGACCGCCTCGGTGGCTTCCACCGGATCGAATTGCGTGAGTAACTGACACGTCTCGGTCTCGAAAACACGAATCCGGCCATCGGCACCAGCGGCCGCCAGCGTCTTGTTGTCGGGATGGAAGGCGACCGCATACAAGCCGCTTTCGGGCACCGATGCTTTGGCGACTTCGCGCACGTCAGCATGAATGTAATCGTCGACCAACTTGCGTTCTGCGGCCGACCAACTGCCGGGCAACTTGGACAAAACGGCTTTTAGCTCGTCAGAAACAGCCGGGTCAAACTCATACGAATAAACATGAAGGGACCCCTCGCCGTCGAGGCTGCTGACGGCAGCAATACGGAGTCCGTCCGGGGACACATCTACTGACTGAATGCGACCGTTGACCGCAGGCAACAATCGAATCAGGTTGGCGTCATCGCCGATGACCCGTTTGGTGATGCGGTTCATGCGATAGACCTTGGGCACACCATCTGCTCCACCGATCACGATCTCATCGCGTGCGGGATGCCGGGCCACACTGGCGATGCCGCCCTTCAGTACGCCGGGCGTGATCGAAGTGACGTTGTCGATGAAGCGTTGCGTGGGTACCTCGATCAACTTGCAGGTCATGTCGCGTCCAACCGAGACCAGCTGCGATCCGTCAACTGAGAACACGGTGTCGCGAACCCAATCCTCATGCGCGCTTTGGTACAGCACCTGCTCGCCGGATTCCGCGTTGATGGCACGAACCGTGGTGTCGGTACAGCCAAAGGCAACCAGTTTCCCGTCGGGAGACCAATTGATTCCGTAAACGGTATCGTGAGAAACGACGCGTGAAAGTTCCAGACTACCGCCCGCAAGATCCCAAATCTGGACCTCGCCAAATTCCGCGGGGTTGCCGCCGGAGACCGCCAGACGGGCACTATCGGGAGAAAACCGAACTGACTCAATCCGCGACGACATCCCAATCAAACGATTGGCCAGCGCGGGCGAATCCCCGTTCATGACCTGGGCGGCATCGTAAATCAGGATTTCATGAAATCCGCCGATTGCCAGCCAACGGCCATCGGGTGACCAGTCGACTGCGGTGATGTTGGGCAAGCGCGAATAGCCGGGAGGATTCTCGCGGTCGTACACCGCGACTTGTTTTTGGTAATCGTTGACGGCTCCGTCAGCGATCCAGGTGCGAATGGTTTCGACCGCGTCATCAGATAACGGCAGTCCGGTCGGTGGCATTTCTGCCTGGCCGTCGTGAGCGGTGATCAAGTCCAGCAAGTAGCTTTCATCCGGATTGCCGGGCACGATGGCTGGCGAACCGGAGTCGCCTCCGCCCAGCAAGGCGTCGAAGGCGGTCATGACATAGCCGCCTTCGTGACGCGCGCCTTGATGACATCCAAAACAGTTGGCGGCCAACAGTGGTCGCACATCGCTGGCGTAGCTTACTGGTTCGTCGTCATTGGCCAACAGCGGGCCGGTGAACGTGGCCGACAAAACCAGCACAAGCGGAATTGCCCAACGAAGCCATAAAATCATGGTCTTGTCCGCGAAAGATCGAGTCATGGTGGGTCTTCCATGATCGGTCATAACGATGCTTCTTGCAACATTATGCCGCTTCTAAAAGCCTACGTTGCGGATCCGCGATGTCCAACTAGTGTGGAAATTGGCGGGTTTTTTGCGAGGGTTGCATGGCTTCCGCGATGCCGAATGTAAATCGCGTCAGCAACAAGGGATCAGCCCAGCCAGGTTAGATACGGTTCGGGGTGATTCTGTTGAGAGAATTTAGCATCAAGCAGGCCCGCGCTATCGTTGCGGATTTGTTCGAACGTCGTCGTTCCATTTACTGGGTCGACTTTCTGCTTACGGTCGCGGTTCTGGCGGTCGCCAGTCATCTGTACTTGCGGGTTCCCGTGGAACCGGGTCTCAAAATCATCTGTTACGTGATCACGGTGATTCTGGCCTATCGCGCTGCCATCTTTATGCACGAAGTTGCGCATCTTCCGCGTGGCGAAATGAAGGGCTTTAAGGTAGCGTACGAATTGCTGATCGGCATTCCGATGATGGTGCCTTCGTTCTTGTACAAGTCGCACCTCGACCACCATCGAACCCGGCACTATGGCACGCATCACGATGGCGAGTATCTGCCGTTGTCGCGCGGATTTCGGGATGTCGCAAAATTTCTCGCTCAAATCCTGTATGTTCCCATTTTGGTTTTCCTGCGGTTCCTGTTTGTGGTGCCGGTGTCGTTGTTGCATCCGCGGCTGCGCCGCTGGGTGCTGGAGCACTGGTCCTCGTTCGTGATCAATCTCGATTACAAGCGGGAGATTACCGATCGAGATCCGGTCCATCTGTGGCTGTTGCTGGATATCGCCTGCTTTTTGCGAATCGTGGCCGCGTTGGTGTTCATTGCGATGGGCTGGTTACCCTGGTATATCCTGCTCATGTTTTATTCGATCGCTGTGGCAACCTTGACGCTGAACCACGTACGAACACTGGCCGCCCATCGTTACAAAAGCGATGGCCACCAGATGACCCTGAACCAGCAGGTCATGGATTCCACCGACATCATTGGTGTTCCCGTCCTGACGGAGATCGTGTGTCCACTGGGATTGCGGTATCATGCCTTGCATCACTTGTTTCCGGGCATGCCGTATCACAATTTGGGAACGGCCCATCAACGGCTGATGCAACAGTTGCCGTCCGATTCGCCCTATCGAGAGTGCGCTTATCCTGGAATTACGGCGGTATTGCGGGAACTGTTTGACGCCATACGTGAGCAGCGACAACGGGCAGTGGTCCCGCAAGAGACGCGGACCACCGGAACGGGCTAGCGAGTCACCTCTAATTGCCGAGAACCGTGGTTGTTTGCTGGAATCACCTTATTCGTCGCCGGATCGAGCACATGCATTCGGCCTCGTCGTAACTGAAAGACATTCTTGCGACAGTCCATGAGTTCAGGCCACCCGTCCCCGTCGGAATCGACGATCCGATCGGGGTCAGGTTCGATAATGACCGGGCCGGAAAACCCGGCAGCGTGAACGGCGGTCCCCCCGAGCCAAAACAGCACGGCTTCACATTCATCAAGATCTTCCAGTCGATTTGGCAGATCCGCCACAAACGCGTCGAAGTCACGCGCCGATCTAAAATAGCTTCTTTCAAAATGGTCCTTGATCGCCGCCGGATCGGTCACTGGTGGAAACTCACCAAAACAAGTTTGGTAATAAACGCAGGCATTGCTCATCTCGCGCCACTGCTGGCGTTGCTGACTGTTCAACGAATCTGGCCATTTGATATCAAAAACAATGACAATGGTGATCGCGCAAATCACCAGACTAAGGCAAACGAGCCAAACCAGGTCGGAATCGAAGCCACCGGGTTCCCGTTCGGGTTCCTGTGTTTGGCGACCGTATTGTGTTCTCGGGCTGGAAACGAGATGGTTCATGAAGATCCCCGGCGATTTCAACCAGCAAAGTTGATTTTGCAGGATGCCCACAACTTGTCCAACAGATTATACCGCCGTTGTCTCGACGCATTCCCGTTTTTTGACAAAGATCGTAGGCCAGACAGGTTTGCGGTATCATGCGCGGCAGCTTTGTTTTGGCGTGTCGCACGCAAGTTAGTCAACTTGCGTTTGTACGGAACGGGGCTTGCGTTCGGATCGCCAGGACGACGACGGGGGCAACAATGAGAATCAAAAATCGGGAGTAGGTAATATGCGAGTGACGCTATTGGTATTGTTCAGCAGCATCTGTTTTGTTCCGTTAGCGGATGCCTGGCAGGAGAATGAATCCGTTCAAACCGAGACACCTGTGACTGTGCAACCTGTTTCGCGGCTGGAAGAAGACTGGTGGGCCGAGCGGCATGAGGAGAAGCTGCAAGCCAAACAGCAAATGGAATCAGTCGATCTGGTGTTGATCGGCGACTCGATCACACACAGTTGGGAAACCACCGGCCAACAGGTATGGAAAAAAAGTTTCCCGGACGTTGCCACGCTCAACCTGGGCTTTAGCGGCGATCGCACCGAGCATGTACTGTGGCGTTTTGCCAACGGGCAGATCGACGACATTGAACCGAAAGCCGTGATGCTGTTGATCGGCACCAACAATACGGGTCATCATCTACACGACCCTGCCGACATAGCCGCGGGCATCAAGGCGATCATCGAGGATTTAAATACGCGTTTGCCGAATACGCAAATCCTGTTGCTGGCCGTATTTCCCTACGACCAGGATCCGCAGTCACCACGTCGCAAAAACAATGAAGCGGTCAATGTACTGATTGCCGAGCTGCATGATGGCGAGCGCGTGCATTATCTCGACATCTGCGAAAAGTTTTTTGACGAAGACGGCGAGATGACTAAGGAGATCACGCCGGATTTTCTGCACCTGTCGCCTGCCGGATATCAGATCTGGGCGGACGCAGTGAAGCCGAGGTTGATGGAGTTGCTGGAAGAGTAGGGGAGCAACGCCACAGCCCGTAGCTCGGGACCATTGTCCCGAGTAACCGCGATCAGACGGGACAATGGTCCCGTCCTACGAAAGCCAGCTCCGGGAGGGCGAGGGCAACTACTCGGGGTCGTTAATCGCGATTTGCCAAGCCGTCACGATGGCCAACAGGAAAAACACGATATCGAGGATTCCGAAAGACTGCAGGAAGCTGTCTTTTGCCAATTGTCGCTTGAAATCGTCCAGCATCGCGTTGCCGTCGTTTTCCTTTTGATCTTTGAAAGCGGCGCGTTCGTCCTCGGACATGGCGTTCCACTTGTCCAGCGCAATCTTCCAAACGTCGGCAGGATAATCCGATTCGGCTGCGGGGAAGTCGATATCCGCACCCGGTGGCCAGTCGATTTCCTCGCCGCGATCGGTACGGACTGTGATTTCATCGTCGGCAAAGTACGAGATCAGCTCTTCTTCACTAATCTGCATCTCTTCGCCCTGCAGTTCCGCAAAGGCCTTGTTCAGCGAGAAGTGCACGGCGAGGTACTTACCGGCGCAAATGGCAACCACCGTAATCAACACGGCGATCGATGCCGTCGCTGCACTGCCGCCACGACTGCCCAATGCGGTTCCGAATCCAACAATACCGCCGATGCCCCAGGCTACGATGCCAGATTCGACTCCGGCAAAATACGCGAGAGCCGCCCAGGCAGCTGCTCCCAGGACTCCGGCCGCCAGGCCACCACAAACTGCGCCAGACAAATTCATTGTGTCCCCCAATGTTTATTTTTGATTGAGCGGACTCAAGTTTAACTGTCAGAAAGCCATCGAACAGCAGGCAGGCTCGAATTGTCGTGCTCTTCCCCAGTTGTGGACGGTTAAACAGCGGTGACAGTTGTCTATAGAATGGGCACAAAAACAAGGATCAGAAAAGCGCTGAGATCGCAAAGACAACGACCCACGTCAACACGACTTGATCCGACCCTCTGCGGTCTTCGCGTGCTCTGCGTTAAAGCACCCGCCAACCATTCGTTGTTTGGTCGGCTGTATGAGTTCTACTGCTCGGGCTGTCGGGCTGCAAGTTCCCGATCGATCATAAACAGACCGTTGGGACTGCCGTCGACCAGTTTCAGTTGATCGATGACCGCTTGCGCTGCAGCTTCCTCTTCCACTTGCTCGGTCACGAACCATTCGAGAAAGACATCGGTGGCATGATCCGATTCGTTCTTGGCCAGATCCTTGAGTTTTGAGATGCAGCCGGAGATGTGTTTTTCGTGAGCCAGCGCTTTTTCAAACAGACTAAGCGGTGTTTCATTGGTGATATCGGGTCTGGCAATCGCATCCAGCTGGACGTCACCATTGCGTTCGAGAATGTAGTTAAAAAAGCGATCCGCGTGTGCCAGTTCCTCGCCGTATTGCAGCTTGAACCAGTTGGCGAACCCGGGTAATCCCAGGCGATCACCTTCGGCTGCCATCTGCAAATAAACGTATGCCGACTCAAGCTCTTCGTTGATTTGCTTGTTGAGCGCCGCCTGCATCTTTTCAGATAACATGTTCTTTCCGATTCCAGTTTCAGTCGTGTTCGTTGGTAATGGCGTGTGCCCGCAAATCATCCAGTGACGCGAATTCGATGGCGGACATATGCGTCGATTCGAGAACCACTGGCGGCGCGAATCCGGCTCGCAAGGCTTCGGTCCATCGCTGGACGCACAGGCACCAGCGATCGCCAGGTCGAAGTCCGGGGAATTCGTACTCGGGGACCGGAGTGACGAGGTCGTTGCCCGCCTCGACGGTGAACTCCAGAAACTCCTCAGTCATCACGACACAAACAGTATGCAGACCGTAATCAGTGGCTCCGGTGTGACAATAACCGTCGCGGTAGAATCCGGTCAACGGATCGAAGCAACAGGGTTGCAGTTCGGTGCCAATAACGTTTTGGGGCATCTTCTATTCCACATGGATCCGGTCGGTAGTCAGACAGTTTCGGCCTGAACGGCACTTGTTGCAAGGTCCCGCGAGGCTGAAACCGGTTTTGACTCAACGGACTCGTCGTAGCTTGCTGACCCGGCCGTCGGCCACCCATTCGGCGACATAGATATTACCGTCACCATCAAAACACGCATCGTGCGGGTGTACGAACTTGCCCGCCAGCCATGCGTCTTCGTTGCGACGGATGGAGAATTCATTGTCGGCTTCTACTCGCTGGCGATCATCTCCCAGTACCGCAATCGTTTCGAATCCTTCGTTCAGCAGGGAAACCCGGCCCAGCAGTTCCGGGACCAGCAATAGCCCGGACCGCCGGTCGACATTGGCCGGCAATCCAAAACCATCGATCGTGCGGCGGTGTTTGCCATCCAGCGACAGAACTTGCAACCGGTGGTTGGCCCGATCGGTGACGACCAGCACGGGCTCATCCTGACGCTCATCGATCCAAAGTCCGTGCGGTGTGTCGAACGTTCCCGGATCCTCGCCAGGTCCGCCAAAATGACTTTTCCAGTTGCCATCGCTGTCGTATCGATGGATGTAGTACGAGCCGTATCCATCGGCCAGCAGGAAATCGCCGTCGGGAAGGAACGCAAAATTTGTCGGCATAAAACGGTCCCGCCCCCAGACCTTTTGCCGATCGGTATCTTCGTTCTCTGCATACACGCCTGATTCAGTCGGCGCGAACCGTTGCCAGACCGTTTCGCCATCGAGGGTCAGTTTGGCGATCGATTTGACTTGCTGGTAAGCGGCCACGTACAGGAATTCCTCCGAGCCCTCGCGATGAACTTCCAGTCCATGACCGCCTCCCTGGAACTGGTTGCCAAAGGCCATCACGAACTGGCCAGTTTCATCGAATACGAATATTGAGGGATGATCAGGCTGCTCCTCGCGACCTTCGTGGATGACATAGACCAGACCTGCTGAGTCGACGGCAACGTTGTGAGTGGTCTGCCACGAATAACGTTCAGGCAATTGCGCCCAGTCGTGCACGAACTCGTATTGGTACTCATCCTGCCCGAATACCAGAGGACGATTCCCCGTTCGACTGGCAGTCAACACGTAAGGCGAGGCGGCAACCGCCAACGTGGTTGCGGCGGACGTTGCCATGAATTGCCGCCGGTCGGGCTGGATCATGAGGTTTCGGTCGGGTTAAAGGTAGCGAACCGCGTGAGAGGTAGCGAACCCCCCTGACCCCCCTTTGCAAAAGGGGGGAACTTGAACACGCCCCCTTTTTGCAAAGAGGGGCTGGGGGGGTTCATACCCGACACGTGTTTACTCGCTGCCGATGCAGTACAGCCACTCCTTCT
>JBPCVB010000688.1:0-3936 GCA_051010855.1 Pirellulaceae bacterium
GTGCAGGAATCGTTGATCACCACGCCATACACATTCTTTGTTTCCCAGTTGGAGAAGGCCCGGCAAAAGTCTTTTGCCGGCAGCACCCTGACCTCGGCGGTCGTGTACATGACAACCGTGACTGGTCTACTTGCGTTCGTGGTAATGATTCTGTGGCTGGCCGGTTCTCGAGGGGGGTTCGTTACGATTCTTTTGGCATTGGTGTTGATCTTGCCAGTGTCATTGCTGCGCGAGTTTTGCCGACGCTGGTTGTTTGCGCATTTGCGGGTGCCGATGGCGACGTTGCTGGACGCCGTATATGCAATCACGATTCTGGGTGGACTGTGGTTGCTGACGACGCTGGATCAGGTGACCGCGTTTTATGCACTGCTGGTTTCGGGCCTGGGAAGTTTGTTGGCGGTGCTGTTGGCCAAACGATTCCAGAGTGATTTTTCACTGGAAGCCAATGTGTTGCGTTCGGATGTGAACAAGAATCTGGGCTTTGGCAGGTGGACGGCCGGCGCCAGCTTGTTATCGGCGACGCTGATGTATTTTGCTCATTGGTATCTGGTAGCCACGCAAGGAGAAGCGTCCGCTGGTCTGTACGCTGCCTGCCTGACTCTGGTGTTTTTGGCAAATCCGTTTTTGCTGGGGTTGTCCAGCATTCTGGCGCCTCGAGCGGCGCGTGAATTCTCCCGGCACGGCAAGCCCGGTGTCCGCAGAGTGGTCGTGCAATACACGGTGGTGGTGATTCTGGTGTTGACCGCATTTGCCGGTGTCATGGGGGTGGCAGGCGACTGGCTACTGGGATTTGTTTTCGAAGATCATTACCGCGGCAACCAGTTCACGATCAATGTGCTGGTGGCAGCCATGATCGGCATCGGGATCAATTTTATGCTGGCCTGCGGATTGTACGCGTTGGTCCAGCCCCGGCAGGATCTTTACGCGGCGGTTATCGGGTTGAGCCTGACGGTGTTGTTAACGGTTATTTGGAAACCGACTGACACCGGTACGATGGCGGTCTGTTTTGCCTCCGGCGTTTTTGCGATGGCTCTTTACCGGATGATTGTGTTCTGGCACCTTTCGGGCGTCCAACACGAGTCGATGCCGACAACGGACTTGTCGAGCGAATCCGACCATTCTGACAACCAGGATTAGTGCGATCCAGCGGCGGATTTGCGGTCAGCCGGCGGCGTCGCCAGGGGCGTGGTAACTTTATCGGCTCGGCATGCATAGCCCAGCGTTTCCAGATTCCGGGACAACCGATCCGCCAATCGCGAGTTGTCCTGTTCAAACGTCTGTTGAATCAACTGTTGCGTTGGATGATCTAACAGACTGCGTTTGGAAGCTCGGAAGAAATGCGAAAGCACGTAGTAATCGGCAACACGCAGTATATTGCAAAGGAACCTGTATGCGGACTGCGGAATCCAGTACCGTTGCTTGACAGGTCCCCGCTCGCCGCGTGCGAGGAACTGGTTCAGGCGACGCGTTAAACGCATGGCATTGGCAGACAATCCAATGCGTCTGGCTTTGAACGTGTCGCGGAACCGGTGATCTGGAATTTTCAGAAATTGGGTCAGTCGGGCAAGTTGTCCATCCTGATCCCGTCGAAAGTCCTCCAGCAACAAAACCAGGACGCGATTTTCGTAATGCGAATTGGCCAATTCACAGACTTCGTCAAAAAACATGCACAAATGGTTTTGTCCGTCACGGGAACTTTGTAACAACTCGCTGGCAAACTCATTGACCCTCATTGTGCCGCCCGCCAACACATACTGCGAATAGGCCGAGATGATCATGTCGGTTTGGTTACGGATCACCAGCAACAATTTGGCCTGTGGTGCGAATTCGGCCATGCGTTTGAACACTTCCCGAGTGCTTTCCCGGGTCATCGCGCGAATTCCCAAAACGGGATGGCGCAACGGCAAAAGAATATGCTCGTCACTCTCGATTGTTCGCTGATCTTTGCCAGCTGATTCAAAGCGGGCCAGGTATTCCAGTTCGTTCGGACCGCTGCCCTCGGGATGTTCAAAGGGTGACAAAAACTCCCCCTTGAAGACCATAAAAACGTCAGCGTGCTGGTCAAAATATGATTGCAGAAAGGTCGACGCGCATTTCGGAAATCCGGCATGAATCACGTCGGGGATTCGCATGGCGTTCAGGGAAGGAGATTTGGCAAGGAAAAGGGAATCGTGAACCGACGGATTGTATCATCCTGAGAGATGCGACTCAATTATTTCGTTTTACCCGCGAATTCCCGGCCCCCCGTCAGCCCCACAATTTGATCGGCATGAATCATTTTTGTGCGGAACCATCCGCGCCGCCTCAACAAGATCTGCTTTTTTGAAAGCGTTTGGGAGTGGGTGAGGCGGGTGGATCCTGTCATCATTCGGACTGGTATTTTGCAACGGGTCATCTGTTGAATTGCATTAGTTGACACCGTCTCGCCGGTTCTTCAGCTGGAGAACCTGAAAAGTTTTATGCGAACCTTTGCGTGTTGCTGCGTTCTATTTTTTACTGGCGCAAATCGTCTTCGAATTTGATACGCCGACTTCATCTGCAGGGAAGCATGATCAAGGATGCGTGACACAGGAAGCGGTCACACCCATCGACAAATGCACGTCCGAATTTCCCGGGTGAGATGTGCGGCTGTTCTTTTTCCAATTCGTTTTCAACTGGCTACCGTTATGCGCGTGGCGTAACAACTGGCTGTGAAAACACGTCTCTCGCAAACGGGAACCAACCTGATGGCATTACTTTATGCATTGATCTGCAGTTGGGCTGTGGTTCTCCGCAAATTTGCAACGCGGAAACACAACCGATGGAAGCAGGCTTACGATCTGGCCGATAGTTCGTTCCGCAAACTCGAACAGGAATGCAAAAGCCACGAAGTGGCAATCGGTAGTCCCGCGGACTACCACTCGCAAATGAAGTTGCTGCGTCTGTTCGATGTCAAGGAAAGTGCTCGCGATCGCTGGACGGCGGCCGCCAACAAACTGAAGAAACGCAAAGAGCGTGAACGCAGAATGCGCAAGTTCAACGGACGCAAGCTGCCCTACTCTTTCGGTTTGCTGGATATGGCATTGCTGTTCAAGTTAGTTGACGCCGGACGCGGCTTCGGTAACGTGAACTGGTTAGCGTTCATGGAAACGGTCCAGTCCTGGATCTAGTTTCGGCCTGACTGTAACTACCAACGAACGCAATTAAGGATTTCATCCTTTCAAGCCCGCAGACGTCTGCCATGACGTTTGCGGGTTTTTTGCATCTAGCGCAAACGGATAATCGTCAGACCATTTTTGTCCTTGCAGATCAGCTCACCGTTTTTCAGGTAGCGGCGTTCCTGAGCATTGTCGCTGAAGTCACGAAGATCTCTGAGCAATTTGCCTTGCCTGTCAAACTCCAGCAATCGCATGGTGGGATCGTCGTAGGTGCCCTCTGGCGCAGGGACTTGAATACGCAACCAAAAATTGCCGCTCACTGGATGCTGATCCATCCAGACCTGTGGATGATCGGTCGTCAGTCTGATGGTGGCCGCATCAACATCGTCCAACGGACGCACCAGCCCAACGTACTTTTCCCCTGCTGCCCGCTGTTGAAAATCTGCGAACATCGCGAACCGGCCATCATGGCTGAATTGCTGTGGGGAAAATTCCGGGCCGGGTTCATCACGGATTCGCGGCAGTTCCGGAAATTCCGAATGCCGCACCAACGGCCACTCCATCTGAACCA
Organism: Pirellulaceae bacterium; assembly: GCA_051010855.1. GTDB lineage: Bacteria > Planctomycetota > Planctomycetia > Pirellulales > Pirellulaceae > CAJQPP01. The sequence goes on from JBPCVB010000688.1 coordinate 3,709, forward strand.
ACCCAAATCGCGTATAAGCCCAACGGCCGGTAGCGGCCAGTTCCAGCAGTTTTTTTGGGCCAGAAGCCGGTACCACGGTTAGCCCAGCGAAACGACGGGGAATATCCGGTGACTGTCCGCCAAACCAGCGAGAATCATTGCGCGTGATATGCCCCGCCGAGGACGCCGAGTTATATCGTCCGTGATAAATCAGGCGCTGACCGGTCGCGACGTCAACCACAGCTGGCG
>JBPCVB010000689.1:0-8129 GCA_051010855.1 Pirellulaceae bacterium
GAAACCGGTCGTATCGACGTGAGCGACGCCAATGAGCGAATGATTCGCGAGTTCTCCGAGAAGTACAACATCCCGCAACGATAGTGAAACGTGGCAGCGCGACATTTATTAATGGCGCAAAAAATGACGCGGCGGACCGCATGTCAGGTCCGCCGCGTCCCGTCGCCTTCCGTGTGAGTCGTCACCATCCGTGGCAAGTCGAAGGAGAAGGCTCTCTCTCAAGCTTCCCTTAACAATTTATTAACACACGTGAATCACGCTATGGGTAAAAGTACGCAGGGGGGGAAAAGAAATCGCAAATGCGGTTAGCCGAAAAAGCAATGCGGTTAGCCGCAACAAATCAGAGTCAGCAAAAAACGCGTCAGTTGACGGACTCGAATTTCATCGCCAGGCGTACCAGGTCAGGAATGTTTCTGACCTCCAGCTTTTTCATCACTCGTTCCCGGTGTTTTTCCACGGTGCGCTGGCTGATGCCCAGATGTTTGGCGATGGTCTTGTTGGGTTGACCATCAACAATTAGGTGCATGATCTGCCGTTCGCGCGGGGTCAGCGTTTCCAACAGTGCGACATCGTCTTCGGTGATCTGGCCCCGCGAATCTTCAGCGACTTGCCTGATCGTGGCGTACAGAATCCCGGTGGTCGTTCGCGGAGCAATGTTCCATTGAATCGTTTGCCACGACTGGTCAGCAAACCGGAACCGATTGGTGACATCAACTGCGGCGACTCCATCGCTCAATTTGTCGACTGTTGCCACCGTCAAATCGCGGTCGTCTTCGTGAATGAAGTCAATTACGTCTTTGCCGATCAAGGCCGATTCCGTGTACCCCGTGTTTGCACAAAACACCGGATTTACATGCTGGAAGATTCCGTCGGCATCGGCTACTACCAACATTTCCTGCGACAAGTCAAAAAAGGCGTTCATTCCCGAGCGAACTTCTTCCGGCTCGGTAACATCATCGGCAAGACCAACAATTCGTTCAATTTCGCCCAGCCGATTGGGCAAGGGGAACGCCCGGTCGCGAATGATCCTGATGGATTCGTCGGGAAGAATAATCCGGTAAGTTTCGTCGTAATCGCCACGAGCTATTTGCGACAGGAAAGCTCCATGGACTCGTTGCCGGTCATCCGGGTGCACGGAATCGAGCCAGGCCATCGGCTCGTCCATCAACTTTTGTTTGGGAACTTGCCAGACCGTTTCAAAAGCATCGCCCACGTACAGCATCGAAAAGTTTTCCCAGTCCATTACCCAGAAGCCGTAATCGAGCTGATGGGAGAGTTGCGACAATCCACTGTCGCCGTCACTGGCTGCGTGCTCGATCAGTCGTTGCAGCGAAACGTCTTGCAAGATGGCCCACAGGCGAGTGAGTCCCTGCGTAGTTACTTCACCAATGTAATTGCCAATCAGGATTTGCTTGACGCCACCGGGCCGCTCGTTTTCAATCTCCTCGTCAACCAGGCGATAGCCGGACTTGACGAAGCGTCTGGCTCGCTCGATGAATTTTTCCTGGGACAGGATTAGTGAAACGAATCTTGCTCCTTCAAGATCGGCGGCACTGGACGCCTGATAGATATGGGCGAACGTGTCGTTGCATTCGACCAAACGGGCCGCCAGCATACACGAGGCCTGTTGACCGACTGGCAGACGGGTCGAGATGGGTTTGTCAAACTCGATGCAAGCGTAGGCCTGACGCGTCAGCTTGAGGAACGTTTGAAAGCGTTCGACATTTTCGTCCAGCTGATTTTGCAGGTCGATAACTTGCTGCTTGAGATCCGGGTCGTTCACGTTGGCAGCCCTGAGATTCCGCACCCTTCTTTTTTTGGCAGTTTCACGCGACATAAACTTAGCCCACGTCGCGAGCGGAAACAACTATTTGGCGTAGTGAGCGCGATTTGCCGGCCATCCAGCCTCTATGGCGGAAACAACTGCCCGTCGAGCCGATGCAACATTGTCCTCACTGCCGGCATTGAGGCGGTTGCCGCTGCATGACCAGCGGCTGCGATTTCAGGCGTTTTTTGAAATGCCGTTGGGTCGACCGCCGAGACGTCCGGTTCGATCGTAAAGTCTGCCCCCGCAGCCCCGATAGCGCTCATGTTGCGATCCAGCACGTCCAGCAGACGCAACAGCGTTTTCATTGTTCCTGGCGTTTTCATCTGTTCGGTCGGCGTATCGGGCCGGTTGCCCGCAAATTCCCGCTTGATTCGCGAGGCAACGTTGACGCCGATCACAAAATTGCAGCCGTGGTTAACCAGCACATCGGCTGGCAAAACATTTAGCACACCGCCATCAACCAGAGCCATTCCGTCGCGGCAAATTGGTGGAGAGAGTACCGGCAAGTTAATACTCTCGAGAATCCCGTGCACCATGTCTCCGGTATCGCGTACGAATTGCCGGCCGGACACCAGATCGGCGGCCACGGAAAATCCGGGGACGGCCGCTTGTTCCAGTCGCCAATCCCCCAGGTACTTGCGCAACATTCCGTCCCACGAGCGAGTGCGGTACTTGGCCAACAAGTAAAGGCTTTCGCCGCCTGGCATCTTTTGAAAATACCAGTCAGGTTTGAGGTCACGCGCAAACTGGTCGATTGCGTATTGTGGATTGAGACCCGCGCAGTAGGTGAATCCGGTTAATACTCCCGCGCTGGTGCCGGCAATCATATCCACTACGACCCCCGCGGTCTCAAAAGCTTGCAGTACCCCCAGATGTGCCATACCCCGCGCCGATCCGCCGCCGAGTGCCAGGCCAACCTGGACACCGCGTATCCAGTGCACCAATCGAGTTAATGAATGGCGCTGGGTCCAGGTTGCATCGGGCGAAACATCCAGCCAAATCTTGAAATCCCGCCGTACCAGTGATCGCAGTTCCGGTCGCCAGGGAGTCACCTGTTCTTCCGTCGGCAACGTCCAGATAAACAACGACTTTTTTTGCCAGCTCACTTCATGACCGATGGTCGTGCGCAGGCGGGCAATGGCCTGATCGCAGGAATTCAGCGAGCTAATCCACCACGCCTGGCCCGCGGCTTCGATAATCGCGAACAGTTCGGCATCGGTGACTCGATTGCCAAACTCCAGGAAAATGCGGTCTTTTTCATGCCAGCGCGACACGGTACTACGGACCTCGGATTCAGATAGCGCCTGATCGGTGCCATCCAGCAACGGTTCTACTTCAACCCGATTGTCAAACCCCTGTGGCTGGTCGCTCAAGACCCCTGTCGATTCACCGAGATCGGCCAGTCGTTGTGTAACCTGACGCAAAAGGTCGCGTGACGCGTCATCGAACACATGAACGGAAAATACGCGATCGGTAGTTTCCAAACGAGGCGAAAGTAACTTGTCGCTCACTCCCTTGCCGACTGCCCGAATGAAGTTGCGGCGCAGCAACGGCATCTCCTGACCGAGCGTCAACACATCCTCGCCCGGGATACCGATCAAAGTGGTTGGCTCATCGGCCACCACGCTTACCAAATTGGCAAGTTCTCCGCCCAGAATTGCCAGCGCACCAAATTGGGAACCCCGGCCCAGCGTCAACAGGCGTTGTTCCTGCCCGGAAGGTGTCGACATCAACAAGTTCAAGCGACCGTTGTGGACCAGGTGAACCGCTTCAAGCTTGTCACCAGCCCGATGCAAAAACTCGGCACTCTGCAACTGCCTCAGGAAACAGCGGCCGGCGACTTCGTCTATTTGTTCTGGCGTCAATCCGGCCAGCAGGGGTTGCATACTTAACAAGGATGCGATGCGTTCGAGCATGAGGACCTGCAATTGAAATAGCTGGCACTTGCGACCGATGGCCAGTGAATGGCCGTATTCAAGCGAACCTGGTCCAAGTCATCAAGTGTGACCTCGGACTCGACGCCGCCGGTGTAACAGTTCAAAATTGCGAAATATCTGCCATTTTTGCGAATTCTGCCAAATTTGGTGAGAACTCTGCAAGGTCGCGGCGACTTGCATCGTGAAACCGGTATGTCAACGGAAACGCCTGTTATGAACTCTCCCGAAACCCGCTTCAGCCTGATTGGACGGCTGGCTGACAGCGACGACATGGACGCATGGCATGAGTTTGTACAACTTTATCAGCCATTGATTTTTCGCATTGCCCGCCGTCGTGGTTTACAGCATGCGGATGCTGCCGAAGTGGCCCAGGAAGTCCTGACGCGAGTATCCAAAGTGGTGCATCGCTGGGATCCCAATGAGAACAAGGGCAGCTTTCGCGGATGGTTGTACCGAATTACCCGCAATCTCACCATCGATCACTTGCGAAAGACTGGCCGTCAGCCGGCCAGCGCCAACGGCTCGGGTGAGTGGCTGAATCAGCTTGCTGATCCGGCGCAAGAACCATCTCGCGAATTCCATCTGGAATACGAACGGCAGTTGTTCACGTGGGCCGCGCGACGCATCCAGTGCGAATTCAGGGAATCGACATGGCAGGCATTTTGGCAAACCGCCGTGGAAGGAGTCGAAATCAAGCAGGTCAGTGCGAGCACCGGACTGTCGACGGGAGCCATTTACGTTGCCCGCAGTCGCGTGATGAAACGACTGGGTGAAGAGGTGCGTAGCCGCAATCAGGAGTCCCTTGGATAAAGCTCACAAGTGATGTCATGAGAACACAACCCCATTTTTCAAAACACGACTTGCAACAGCTGCTGGATGATTGCTGCCCGGTCGAAATGGGCGAGCAAATTGAATTGCATTTGCAGAATTGTGATCACTGTCGTCAGGAGCTCGAATCCCTGGCAGCGGAGCCAGATGTATGGGGCAAGGTCTCCACGATGCTGGTCGATGACGGGATCGGTGACACGGTCGCCTTTTCGTCGTCAGACCTTGTTCGCAATTTCGACGAAGAAGATATCCACATTTCCCCCGAAATTACCGCGGGTTATTCGATCCGCAGTTTGCTTGATCCGCCTTCGCATCCGGAGATGCTGGGTCGACTGGGGCACTACGAAATCGAGCGTGAGATAGGCCGCGGCGGAATGGGCGTGGTGCTCAAGGCCCACGATACGGAACTAAATCGCGCGGTTGCCATCAAGGTCATGGCCCCGCACCTGGCATCCGTGGGCGCTGCACGCGAACGATTTGCCCGCGAAGCCCGCTCGGCTGCCGCCATCCTGCACCCCAATGTCATTGCCATTCACGGTGTGACGACGGAATCGCCGACGCCGTGGCTGGTGATGCCGTACATCATGGGACCTTCGCTGGAACAGATCGTTTCACGAGATGGCCCGCTGGAAGAAAAAGAAATTGTGCGATTCGGAATGCAGATCGCAGCCGGTCTCGCAGCCGCTCACTCGCAAGGGGTCGTGCATCGTGATATCAAGCCCGCCAATGTACTGATCGAAAGCGGTGTAGGACGAGTCGTGATCACCGACTTTGGTCTTGCCCGCGCCGAGTCCGATGCTTCGATGACGCAAACCGGCTGGTTTGCCGGAACACCGAACTTTATGTCGCCCGAACAAGTGCGTGGAATGGAGCTGGATCATCGCAGCGATTTATTCAGCCTGGGTTCCGTATTGTACTTCATGGCCACAGGTCGCATGCCGTTCCGTGCCGAAATGCCAATGGCGGTACTGGAACGCATTCGCAACGACCACCCTGCCCCCGCGCGACGGGTCAACTCGTCGATCTCAGCGACCCTGTCGAATCTGATTGAACATTTGTTGGCGAAACAGCCGGAGGACCGTATTCAGACGGCCGCTGAAGTCCACCAGTTGCTGGAACAATACCTCGCACACCTGCATCATCCGGACGCCCGCAAGTCTCCGGTGGTCAAGACACCAAAGCGGCCGCGCCGGGCCGGCAACATCCAGTGGGCCCAGGTTGCCGTTGCCAGTGCCGCCTCACTGGCGTTGGCGTTCACGGCCTGGCTGGTGTGGTACCAGTTTACGCCCAAACAGATGACTTTGGAGATGATTCAACAGTCGTATGGGCTGCAGGAAACCGATGAATTTGAACTGCAATTGCAAACCGTGGCTGAAAACGTCTTGTCCATACAGCATGTGCCCAGCTTTGAGGTGCCCGCCGGATTCCACGATGAAGTGCTGGTCGGCGAAATCCGCGCGATCGAAAGTGCGATTCGTCAGTTGGAACGGGTCCTTCCTGTGCAATCCGCACCAACTAACCAACCAATCAACTAACCAAACCAGTCAACCATTTCAAAACCCTGAACCTCGATGGAGACCTGATATGAGAATTTTTTGCTTAACCATGCTGACGATGGCATTTGGCTGCCCGGCCGCCATGACGGCGCAGGATGTGGAAGTTCGTTCCGTTGTTCCCGGCCAAATTGCCCAAGCGCCGCTCTTCACCGGCAACAATGTTACCACGACGTGGCGAACCGTCGGCGGCAACCAGGAGTACAACGAAGCGGTTCGGGAACTGCAGGAAGCCCACGAAGCCGGTGACGATGATGCCAAAGAAGCCGCCGAAGACAAACTTCGCGGAATCCTTGATGAGCAATACGATGAGGCATTATCGGCGTACGAGGAGTACCTCGAAGAACTCGCCAGGAAGATCGAAGAACTCAAGGACCAGGTCGACAAGCGTCGTGATGCGAAAAGTGACATGGTCGACTTGCGGCTAAAGATGATCGTCAGTCAGGCCGAAGGGCTGGGCTGGCCTGACCGCAGTCCACGCGGTTTCTTTCGGCCTTCGATCTCCTTTGACCCAATGGTTTCGCCTGGTGTTACGGTCGCTCCGACCCCCCCAGGTGTTCCCACCCCGTCGGCACGGCCCAGACGTTCCAGAAACGTTCGCTAATACGTCCGCGTTCCATTAACGTCCGCGTACCATTAATGACAACCCGACTAGCGGAATCGCATGCGATTCCGCTATTTTTTTGGTTTCGCAATGTGGATGCAGCTGTGGCCAAAAACATCGAAGTCAAGATTCGTGTGCTTAACTTGCCCTCGATCCGGCAGCGAGCCGGGACCATTGCCGAGCGCGGACCGTTCGTTCTGGAGCAGGTTGACTACTTTTTTCCGGTCGACCAGGGCCGGCTAAAGCTGCGAGTCGAACGATCCAGCTTGCCCGACCGCGGCAACCACGCCGAGTTGATCGCCTATCACCGGACCGACCAGAGCGAGGCACGCACCAGCGATTACCTGATCTGTCCGACCCAAGAGCCGGACCAGATGAGGCAGACACTGGGCAAGGTGCTGGGGACTGGCCCGGTTGTACGAAAACGTCGTGAGCTGTACTTGCATGGCCGCACGCGAATCCATCTGGACGAAGTGGAAGGACTCGGTGACTTCGTGGAGATTGAAGTTGTGATGAAGGACGGCGAGGACAACGAGGCGGGTCACCGTGAACTGGATGAGATTGCCCGGCAGCTGGGTCTGGATATGTCCGGAGTCGAGTCCCTCGCGTATGCGGATTTATTGGCGGCACAATAGCCCGACGCGCCAGCGACGGATAGTACGTGTAACTGCCCTCGCTGGCGCGTCGGGCTAGTGTGAATTCAGCACGGACAAGGAATTTGAAAAATGCGCGGACGCACTTCCTCTTTTCGGCCCAATTAACCGCCAATGCCAGAACCATTGGCGTATTTCCTAACGTGGACAACTTATGGAACATGGTTGCCGGGTGACGAACGAGGATGGGTCAAGCGGGGAAAGGGAGTTCAAGTACCCGATCTTCAGCTCAGGAAAACCGCCGCGAATCGCATGACTGAGCCCGCATGCGTCTTTAGTCGAGACCAGACGTCATTAGTTGAACAGGTCATCCGGGAACATTGTGACTTGCGAGGTTGGGGCCTACGTGCGGTCACATGCCGCACAAATCATGTTCACGTCGTCGTTGAGACATCAAAGCACCCTGCGGAGGTGCGAGACCAGCTAAAGGCCTGGTGTACTCGCGCACTCGCGCAGCAGCAGCAATTGCGCGACGAACCTGTTCGGAAGAAGTGGTGGACTGAACGTGGCAGCCAGAGATTCATCGGAGATGAGGCGAGCCTGGAAGCGGTCATCGAATACGTTGAATTGGCTCAAGACCGCAAGGAGCGGGATTTGTAGGCCGGCCACACTAGCCCGACGCGCCAGCGCGGGTAATGGCGCGCACTGTCCCTCGCTGGCGCGTCGGGCTATTTCGAATTTGGAATCGTGAACCAAATGTGTTTTCACTGCGTCAAACCTCTGGAC
>JBPCVB010000690.1:0-3566 GCA_051010855.1 Pirellulaceae bacterium
GGCTGATGTACATTTGCAACGTGTCGATACCGAATTACCTTTACTACTGGTGGCAATCGATCACTCGGCAAGCATGAGTTTGCCACAGGACCCGATGGACGATGAGCGGATCGATCGTCTGTCTGCCATTCAATCAGCATTTGAAGAGATGGCGGGGATTCAGCTGAATCAACTGCAGCGCGACTGGCAAATTCGTTTTTATTCGCTGGGCTCAAGTTTGGAATCCTTGTCCGCGGACTCGTTACAGGACCTGGGGCCGGACGCTCCGCAGAGTTTGCTGGGCGACGGGCTCCAGCAACTCCTGGATCAAAACGCCTTTGGAGACTTGGCGGCGATTACTTTATTTAGTGACGGGGCGGTAACCGGCGGCACGTCGCTGGATGAATTTGGACGCGCCGCAGCGGCCCGCGACATTCCTGTTTTTTGCATCGGATCGGGCAGCGAGCAATTACCTCCGAATGTGCGAATTCAGGATGTTGCTGCCGATCGCCGCATGCGAGCCAACCATCCCGCGGCCGTAACGGTATCCGTTGACGCAACTTCGCTCGATGGGTCCACGGGTCGTGTTTCAATTGTCGATACGGTCACCGAGAACGAATTGGCATCGGGACCGTTGATGATCGAGTCCGACCAGTGGGAGCAGACGATTCCACTGGAGATACGATTTAGTGAAGCCGGTCCACAAAGCTTGCGAGCCGTGGTCGAGGTTGAAGGCAGTGAATCGGGTACGGATGACAATCAACGCGAGTTTTCTGTGACTGTTGTCGATGATCCCGTGCGCGTATTGCTGATTCAGGACTTCCCCGACCCTGGCTATCGTTTCCTCAAGCAGTCCCTGCGACGCGCCGTGGAGCCAATCACAAATCGGCCCTTGTTTGAATTGAGCACATTGTTGCAACAGTCTTCCGCCGAATACGCTGCCATCGACTCGACCGCGATTGATCAGTTTCCCGATGCGGATGAATTGCAGGAATTTGATGTCGTCGTGGTGGGAGACGTGCGCATGGATCCGGTGGCCAGGGATCGGGGTTTGACGGCTGCCAACCTGCAAGACCTGAATGACTATGTGCGATCCCGCGCCGGCAATTGTGTGTTTGTGGTCGGGCCGCGGCACTGGAAGGAAATCGTCGCGCGTGAGGAACTGGAAGGCTTGTGGCCATTCCGGCAAACTGGTAATTCGCCAGCGTTTCAGTTGCAGGACTTTCGACTGCAATGGTTGCCGCCCGCCGGCAATCTGGGACTGCCATTTGACGAACAGGCTGAAATCACGATTCGAGCTCGATTCAATACGGGTTTTTCGCTCAAGCCAACTGCCATTCGCCTTGCTGAACTGGTAAAGGTTTCCGCGCCGATCGGAGTAACGTATCCGGGAATCACGCGGCAGAAATTTGGTCGAGGGTCCGTGGTTTTTCACTTTGTTGATGAGTTGTATCGTCTGCGTTACCGAACCGGCGAAGCGGTATTTGAACAATACTGGACTCGATTGGTGTCACAACTGGCCGCCAGTCGACTGCAACAATACGATCAGCGAGCATTGTTGCGTCGATCCACAGAAGAACTGAGCGAAGGCGACCCCCTGGAGCTAACCGCGGAAATCCTGGATACGCGACTGATTGAAGATTCTGTTTTTGTGCGACTGGTCAACGACGCCGGCGATCAACTGGATATTCCCTTGCAAGTGACGATGGCCACCGAACAGGAACAGGTGCTTTTCGCGACTGTCAATGAATTGGCGGCCGGCCGGTACCGGGCAATGTTGCTGATCGGACGTGACCATGAGATCGCTGCGCCCGTGGTGTTTACCGTGCAGCCCCGTTCCGAATTCGACGTTCTGACGCAGCAAAAGTATAACCTCGAGCGACTGGCAACCATGACCGGTGGAAGATGGTTGCCGCTGCAGGATATCGATGAATTGTGGGAGTCACTTCCCGCCGGGTTATCTCGTCAACCGGTCGCGGTCACCAGCCGACGTATCTGGTCATGGCCGTTCGTGCCTGCGTTTTTCGCGTTGACGCTCGTTGGCCTGTTGACCGTAGAATGGGTTTACCGAAGACAACTTTGACCCGCGGGGGAGCAAGCCGCACAAATCAATGAACCAGCGCCTTTTGAGCAAGATTGCACGCATTGGCCGTCGCGTGCGGTTATTGGCGTGGATGCGCGCATTGCTGGGCTTGCTGGCCGCGCTGATCATCGGATTGCTAATCATCGGAGTTGTCGACTGGTGGTTGCGGCCAAGGTTGATGGCATGGACTTTTCTGGTGTTTGCTGCGGTATGGCTGCTGATCGCTGCGGCCGTTTATCGCTGGGTCTGGCCTGCGCTCCTGTGGCGGCCCGGCAGAGTGGAATTAGCGCGACGCATCGAACGCGTCTTGCCAGACCTCCGCGATCGACTGTCGACCTCGGTGGAAGTTGCGGAAATCAACCAGCGAGAGGGGCGTGAAAACTCACCTCTGGAAAACAGCCTCATCGCAGGCGTCAACCAGCAACTGGATCGAGTGGCTCCGCGCTCCGTCACCGGAGTGTCATTTGTCAGACGCGCGGGCCTGGCAGCACTGATCGCCGCCTCGTTGGGCGCGGTACTCTGGTGGTGGCAACCGGCAAATGTGTCGCTCGGCCTGCAAAGACTGACGCAACCGTGGTTACAAACTGACTGGCCACGACGCAATGACCTCGTGTTTTCTGTAGAACCTCCGCACAGAATCTCGCGTGGCGATTCACTTGTCTTGCTGGTTCGGGATCGTAACGGCGGGCCGGTTCAAGACGTGCGCGCCGAAGTTCAAAAGTTTACGGGTGGCGGAACCAGTGAATTGCTGAAACCGGTCCTGGCACTCGGCACGCCCGACACCTTTCACTTTCAACTCGATGACATCCAGCAGTCGTTGCGAATTCGCGTCGTTGGCGGCGACAGTCAAACTCGCTGGTACGATGTCGATGTGTTTGAACGGCCAGCAGTCATCGCACTGGATGTCCGGGTTCGGTCCGTCGACGAGACAGAATCGGTTTTGCAGGAGACGGGACGCCCGATACGCTGCCGGCCCGGATCGACATTGACCGTTTCAGGAACGACCAATGTGCCAGTCGCCCTGGCGGAAATGGTGTTGAGCAATGGGACTGATACGTGGCGCTGGCCGGGCACCCGACAGCCAGCACAGGAATCCTTCGCTCTGAATGTTGATGCAACCGAACAGTTTGATGAATCGGAATTCTGGATTGAACTGGAATCACTCGATGGTGATGTCTTTGTCGACGGAGCGCGATGGCGACTGGAACTGATCAAGGACAACCCGCCAATTGCCAGGGTTAATTCAGCAACTTTGGGCAATGGCGTAACGCTGGATCGGGAAGTCGGGCTGGCGAGTGTCATGCCTCTCAAGTTTATTTTTCGGGATGAAGGGCAAATTGACTCTGCGTCCTGGCAACTTTCCCGATCCGGCAATTCATCGGTGCTGGAATTCCCGTTGGTTCCGACCCTTCTGGCTGACGACTCGGAAGACATGATCAAGACGTTTGTAGCTGCGAGTGAACTTGCCGTGGATCAGTTGCCTGACGTCAAGGTGGGAGATCAG
>JBPCVB010000691.1:0-4986 GCA_051010855.1 Pirellulaceae bacterium
AACAGGTTGTCCAGCCACTAGCTGGGATCCCTCGGCCTGGGTTGGTCGCCGGTACCGACCTGAGGAATCTCAGGCTGATCAAGACGCGGCATGCTGGACAAGTCGTTGGCCTCGCCCGGCGTCAGCGCAGGTTGGCGATTGGCTTCGTCCTCGCCGGACGAATCGCTGTCGCCCTGCTGTGACGAATCTTCCCGCTCCACTTCACCGACAAACTCGTCGTCATATTCGATGACGGCATCAGCCGGAATGTCGGACGGATCGATTGGCACCAGCGTGGTACGCGGAGCCAGCACACTGTTCTCTCCGCCCCAGTCGATCGCGGGTCGTTCGCTTTCTACGCGGACCGGCGCGTCCGTGTAACCCTCGGTGACGACCTGTCTGGGAGCCAACCTCGTAGTGGTAACGGCGGGTGACTGGACGACAACACTCGGTGACTGGACGACAACGCTTGGCATCTGGATTGGATTGCCAAAGATGTCGACGGGAACTCGCATCACAACGGTGCGCGGCACCAGCTGCGAAGTTTGCATGGGAACGCGTCGCGTGACCACGACGGGAACCTGCACGTCCCTTTCGACGGCTTCCCAGCGACACACCTGAACTTCATAGGGCTCGACTCGTTCGCTGGTTTCATACCGGGTGGTGGTGACGGGAACTCGCCTCACCATTTCCTGACGTTCATAGCGTGTGGTCTCAATCGGGATGCGTTTGGTGATATAACGCCGGACCGGTCGCTGAACCTCTACGGGTACCTCACGTTTGGTAATGGTTCGCTCGGTACGTCGCGTCTCAACGGGCACACGGCGCGTCTCGTATTCGTCGACATAGCGCGTTACCTGAACCGGTTCTCTGCGAACGACGGTCTCGGGAACCAGCGAAGTTCGTTGCACGGTTTGCCGGGTCCACGTAGGCCTCAAGGTTGTCTGTGGTACCAGCACCGTGGTGGCGGGCGATTGAACCCAGTGCAATCCACCCGGCCGCCAGGCAGTCGTTCCGCTCCAGGGATTCACACCCCAGCCGGGACGCAAACATTGCAGACTGGTCGCACCGGGAGTGGTGGCCACACCCCAGCTGTTTACAGCCGTCGTTCCAGGTACCAATTGCGTTTCGTTGGTGGTCACCGGCCTGTAGACCGTAACGCGTTCATCTCTCATCGCCGTTTCGGTAACCGGGCGTCTCACCACAACACGTTCATCCCGGAACGAAGTCTCGATGACGGGCTTTTCCTCGACCACTTCTTCTTCGCGGATTTCGGTCGACGTCTCCCAACTGGTTTCTACATACGTTTGTTCCCGAAACGAAGTTTCCGTGACGGGCTTCAGGACCGTATAACGTTCTTCGCGGAATGAAGTTTCCTCGATGGGTTTCAGCACGCGATAGCGGCGCTCTCTTTGTTCGGTCGTCCATACCGGCCTGTAGCTTGTCGACCGTTGAGTCTGATACTGCGTCTCCATTACGGCTCGGTACGTTGTCACCGGCTGTTGCTCGTAAACCGTTGTGGGCATCAGGCGATACTGGGTGCACAATCCCTGGGCCCGCAAGTTCTCGGCACCTGTTACGACCCCTGATACAACCAGGACGCAAATCACCAACTTGTTCATGTTTGATAACCGTGGGAAATGGGGTTGATATTCTTAACCGGTAGGGATTGCGCAAGACATTCCGCGCGATCGCCTACGTTTCTTTTTCAGGGCCAAGTTTCCGGGAATTTACCCGCCGATGCAAACATTTTGCGGCACCGACTCCAGATTAATCTGGCTCAAATGTTCGTACCGCAACCACTTACGGATTTTCGTGAACTTTTTCGGCTTTTCCGGGTTGTAGCGGTCGCACACCTCGCATATTTGACGCAACATAATCCGTCGTCTGAGTTTGCGACACAAGTTTGCCTAACCGGAAAACCTTGACAGCAGACCCCTTAAACCAATCCCGGGCTCCCTGCACATGCTTCGCATTGACCTCACGTTGCCGACCTCAGCGGAAAATCTGGCGATCGATGAATTGCTTTCCGATCTCAGCGATTCAGCGGGCAGCCCGCGTGAATGTTTGAGGATCTGGGAAAACCCCGAGTTCGCGGTGGTGCTGGGGCGCAGCTCCCGGCACCGTGAAGAAGTCAACATGGATTGGTGCGACGCCGAGCAGATCCCTGTTCTGCGACGCAGCAGTGGCGGCGCGGCGGTCGTGATTGGGCCCGGCTGTCTGATGTATTCCGTGACGCTCGATTACCGACTGCGACCGGAATTGCGATTGCTGGACCAGGCTCATCAATTCGTCATGGGCAGATTGGTTGATGCCTTTGCCGGCGCGGAAATGGCAGTTGAGTTTCACGGCACCTGTGATCTCACCTGGCAAGGCCGCAAGTTTTCAGGCAACAGCCTGCGTTGCCGGCGCAACAGCCTGCTATACCACGGTACGCTGTTGTACGACTTTTCGCTATCGTTCGTAACCGAATGTCTGGGTACGCCCCCGCGGCAGCCCGAGTATCGACGGCAGAGACCGCACAGCGAATTCGTGACTAACCTGCCTGTGACACGCGATCAACTGGTCAGCGTATTGCAAAACGCCTGGCCTACGACAGGAACAGAGGAACCCTTAAACGTGGGAGATATCGGACGGCTGGCTGAAGACAAGTATTCCGATCCGGCGTGGACCGGCAAGCTGTAGGCTTTACGGCTCAGTGCGCTACCAGGTGAGTTCCATTTGATTGACGATCTGACGAGCGATTCGCTCAATCACTTCCTGCTGGGCTGAGGTTAGCGACTGGCCGCCCTCTGGAATGAAATTGACATCGCGAGTTAGCCGCAACACCTGCCGATCGGTGAGCGGGATTCCGCCACGATCCGTCCACGTCACATCGACTTGCATTTCGTACTGGAGGTCTCGCGGATCATCAAACGGAGATTCAATTTCGGGTGTTTTGCGTTCTTTGCGGATGCGCGCCGTCAGGATACTGTCAGCACGCGCTGCGGAGGTCACCCGAAACGGTGTGTTTAACTCGATTTCCTTGACCACTGCTTCCGTCAACCGCTGGCCCAGGAATCGACGAAAAGAGTCGGATTCGATCATCGGGACATGAACCGAGCGAATCTCAAATCGGTGCATGGTCGGAGTGCCAAATTCATAGCCCTGGCAGCCCGGCAGCGTCACCAGGAACGCAACGGCCAGCAACAAAACGTGATAACGAGGCAAGTCTCGGCGCATGGGCTCCGCCATTAACGAAGTATGGATTCGTTATCGCCGGGAGTAATCAGCGGCTTGTTCCGTTCCTTGACCGGGAACAGGTTGGCCAGCCAGGGCAGCTGTTGGGCAGGCACGTCCGGCACCCCACCCAGTGCAGCAATCCGTTCCTCGGCGTCGCTGGCCAATTGGGTTTCTCCATACGACCCGGTAATCCTGGCGTAATGGAATTTGGCAGCCCGGTTTTCGCCGCGATCTTCGTAGTACTGACCTACCATCCATTCCCGTTCGGCAAGGAGGTCCTGGATTCGGCCCGCTTCGGCGGTCAGGAATTCACGCTCCTGATCCAGTTCGGCGGGAAACTGACGAACAATCGTTTTCATCAACTTTTCGGCCTTTTCCAGATCGGTCCCGTCGTAACTGGGGCCCCGATAAGCGGCCAGTCTCGATTTCAGTTCAAACAGGTGAGCATGGAATTGGTGAGGACTGGCTGGATACGTGCGTCTCAAGTCTTCATAGGCATCTGCCGCATCGGAATGCAATTCAGCTTCGGCGAACGCATTGGCCAGGGCCAGTGTGGCATCATCGGCCAGCTTTCCCGTGGGATCATCCAGGCGAATACGATGCAGGATTCTGCGAGCGTGCTTTTCCAGACCCGTGTTGGGACGCCCTGATTCGTTGAGGGTGATACCAGCACCCTGACGATCGAGGGCCAACCAGTATTGCGCAATTTCAAAACGCCTCGACTGAACCAGATCCAGTTGGCGTGTTCCCGAGTAACGATTCAGCAGAATTTCGTACGCCCGATTTGCCTGCACATAATCATTGGCAAAGAAACTCGATTCGCCTTGCAGGAACAAGGCATCATGCTCGACGGCTGAGTCAGGCAGGAAATCGGCCGCCAATTCGAATTTCTGCGACGCTTCCCGAAACTTGGCGGACGTCTCATCGTCGCGCTGGTCGTTGTCCCAACGGGCAAGAGCGGCATCATAAATCTGCTGGCCTTCGGAAAACAGCTTTTCCGCCTTGCCACGGTCCTGGCCAGTCGAGAAACGCCGCTGAATCGTCGTGCCAATCCGACCGGGGCCCAGATCAGACCACATCATTCGATCGGGGTCGGCTTCGCCAAAGATGTCGGCTTGATCGTCGGCCGAGTTTGTATTACCCGCCGGATTGGAAAGCAGATTCGCCAGCGACCAGCCGGATCCTCCGTTGGTAAGCGAAGTGCATCCCGTCAGCAATAACGGAACCGTCAATAGCAAGGCCGCACAGCCAAATGGAAAACCTGATCTGATTCGTTTCACTGGACTTCCTTGTCCCTGGTAATCGGTTGTGTCCCCGTGTTCCCACGAGGCGTATCTGTCAATTGCCGGATGGTACGTCCTGAATTCCAAAAGACGTCAGTTTCAACCAGCTTTGCATCCTTGGTCGGTAACCGATCAAGTCTGCGATGTATTGATCCAGCAGTCCACGCAATTCTCCGCGACTGGCCACATCCCACTGGATCCTGTCCAGTGATGTATTGGCATCGGCCAGCTCGCGCATCAATCGCAAGGTTTTTCGCTGCAGTCCAACCACGTTCCGCTTCCCGCCACGACACGATTCGCAATACACGCCACCGGCCAGCAAGCCGAAAGCGATACGAGGTCGCTCGTGTTCAACGTCGTCAATCGAACGGCCGCAATCCACGCACTCGTACAACGCCGGCAAGTGTCCCAGCATCGACAACAACGTTAGTTCAAACCGAAACAACAGTGCTGGTGATGTTTCCGTCGTGGATGGCGAGTCGATCAACTCGATGGTTTGCAC
>JBPCVB010000692.1:0-5616 GCA_051010855.1 Pirellulaceae bacterium
GTACGTCGGTGCTGTGGAACAGGCCGAAGAACAGGCCAAGGCCATGGCAGCGAATGCATAGTTACCAATCAGGCGAATCCAATGAGTGAAGCAAAAAAGACCGGCCTGCAGGTCGTCGTGGTGACGCCCGAGAAAACGGCGCTGGATGTACCGGCGGACTTCGTAGCATTGCCTCTGATCGACGGTGAGATCGGTGTGTTGAAAGATCACGCGCCCACAATCGGCCGCCTGGGTTTCGGCGAGATGCGTGTGCGACTTCAAAACAAAACCGATCATTACTACGTCGATGGCGGTTTCATGCAGATCGCCGACAACGTCGTATCGGTGCTGACGGGTCGCGCCATGCTCGTCGACGAACTCAATGCCGAAGAAATCCGTTTTCGGCTGGAAGAAGCGGAGGCCAAATCGGACGCCAAAGGGGCTGAAGCCGCGTTGCGTCGTCAAACCATTGATCAGGCCAAGGCCCAGTTGCGGATTCTGGAAAAGGCGTAGTCCATAGCAATCAACGTCTCGGCCCGCAGGTCGTGCCCTAGCAAATTGCCGTCGCCTTTTCGTCGCGAGCAATGACCGCCAGCGCATCGACAAGCGATTTCGGATTTAGCGGCTTGTGAAACCAGCCGTTGACACTCTCACCCGTCGATTGCAGCGATTTTTCGTCGGGATGGGAACCGCTGATTGCAAAAATGCGGATATCCTTGAGGTAGGGGTTTTCCCGGATGCGGCGAATCGTCGCAGGACCATCCAATCGCGGCATCCGCATGTCAATCAACACCACCGATGGTGGTTCATGCGATTCGAGATACTCGATTGCTTCCAGCCCGTCGGCCGCCGTTGCGACCGTGTAACCATGCATTCGTAAAAATCCTGCCAGCATTTCACGCTCATTCGGTTCGTCCTCGACCAGTAAGGCTGTCGCTTCCACAACTTTCGATTCCGAGTCATCCGGCGGGGACAAGGACGGGTTGTCGCAAATATGCTCCAGGTGAGCGACCAATTGCTCAAAGGTCTCTTCAGCATCCTCGTGCTGACCGGCGTCCACTTCCTCCTTGAACAGATAAAGACCAATGCTCAGGGCATTCAGTTGATTACGGAATTCGTGCCGCAATTTCGCCGGAAGCCGAATAACCCGCGTTTGTTGCAGATGAGACTCACCGAAGTCCTCGGCTTTCAACTCGTCACGAATGACCCGCACCTCCATGGGCGCTTCGATTCCAAGCCGAACGGATGAGCCCTGAACACGAAGAATCTGGACGGTGATCCCAAGACCAGGAAAACTGACTTTCTGTTCTGCTTTGCGGTTGAGAACGAGCATGAATCGCATCCTTCCAGGGAGTGACGACGCCGAACGCGTTCTCCTTCCCTGGAGAAACCGGATCGATTCCTGAGATAGCCTGGCTTCCGTGCTGCGACTGACTTATAGCCAGCGAGGCTGGAGTGGCACTCCGTTCCAATGTAAATAAGAGAGTGAGTTTTTAACTATCTGGCTTAGGGCAAAGCAAGCTGAATCAAAAACGCAAGAATGGTCAATCGCAGTTTCCGGCAATGAGGTTGTTGCGGGCGAATGAGCGCTGCGCAGTACGCCAATTAGCTAGCTGAGCAGGAAAACAAGACACACTGCAGTAATTGAAACCGCTTTCGGATGAGTTGGACGTATTCTTGTTGCGTTGCCCTGCGCGCTGCCCAAGGCGCGACAGTCCGAAATGCCAAGGCGGCCGCCAGTGTTTCAGAGTTTTTTGAGCACCGTTTTGCCTCGCGGCGACAGGCGATACCCCACCGCGAGACTTTCGGTTAGCCCCAGCTCTTTGAGCTTCCGTACGTTGGTTTTGAATCGTTTCTTTTCCAGGCCGATTTCCGCGGCCAAATCGGGTGCGCGAGTCCCCGGTTGGGTCTTGATTAGTTCCAGCGTGGCACGAGTCCACGGGCCAACGCTACTGCGTGAATCCATGTTGTCCAGACGCTGTCGGATTTCGTCCAATTCATCAGCAGTCAGTTGCGATTGGTTGCGCAACGCAATCCGTGGATCGATACCCCCGACGCGGAACTCGATGCGATAGAGCTCGCCTTCCTGGCGTTGATTGAGTTCGGACAATAATTCTTCACGCGAATCATAACCGGCACGTGTCGCGTCACGTTTTGTGATTTGGGCCGACGTGACCACGTCGACCGAATCGATGTTCAGCACGCCAATACGGGTCCGCAATGTGCCACCCGTCTTCACTGTCGGGCGTTTCCAGCGACGAAATGCCAGCGTGATATCGCCTGCGGCAATGCCATCCAGAAACTGTCGTTTAAAGAGCATGGGCAGATGGTAGTCATGGTTCTGAAATCGCCTCTCCCAGGTATTGGAGAGGCCGCCGCGGTAGCGGCGGGTGAGGGTTGTTTTGGTAAACACTAACCCTTCATAATTCACGATTCATTATTCACAATTCCGGCACGCAGCACGACTATGTTAATCATGAATTATGTACCCCGAGTTTTCGCCACGTTGATCCTTGCGTGGGCCGGCACTTCGCTTGCCTGGGCCCAGCAGCCCGATGATGAGCTGACCAACGAGATCAACTTTTACCGGGGGCATGTGTTTGATCAGGTGTCGGCCCATGTTGAAGAGCATTTTTTTGACCCGGATTTCAACATCGATGAATGGAAGAGACAATACGCCGAGTTCCGTCGCCGAGCCATTGTCGCACCAACACGAGACGAGTTTGCGGCGATCGTCAATGAACTGCTGGCGACGCTCAACGCCTCGCATACGCATTATTTTTCACGACTGAATCCCAAACGGTATCAACTGCTGGGTGTATTTCACCAGCTTTATGATGAGGATGACGAGTCGCTGTTTGTTTATGCAGGGATTGGTATCGATACGCGTGGGGTCGACGGAAAGTCATTTATCACTGCGGCATTTGATGGATTCCCGGCGGCACAAGCTGGACTGCAGTACGGTGACGAAATTGTTTCGGTGGACGGAGCGCCTTTTCATCCGGTCCTTTGTTTTGCCGGTAAGGCCGATACGCCCGTCTCCGTTGTGGTCCGTCGTGGCGGTGAGGAGGTTACGCTCGAAGTGCCAGTCCAGGAACTCGATGGCAGGACAATGTTCGAGCGAGCGCTTGAAGACAGTACCCGGGTTATCGAGAGGAATGGAGCGCGGATCGGCTATCTGCACGCTTGGTCCTACGCCGGCTCCAAGTATCAAGAACAAATTCGCGCGGCACTGTTATGGGGAAACCTGTCAGATTGCGACGCGTTGATTCTGGATTTGCGTGACGGTTGGGGTGGTGCTGATTTGAACTCCGTCAATTTGTTCCGTCCCGCCATCGCTAACATTGAATCGGCCACCCGAGATGGCGATCCGCAAAACTATACCGGCGTATGGGGCAAGCCGGTTGTGTTACTTACCAATGGTGGCAGTACCAGCGGCAAGGAACTGTTTACATTCGGATTCAGGAAACTCGGCCTGGGTACGGTTGTTGGTGAGAAGACGGCCGGAGCTGTCGTTGGCGGGCGGGCATTTTTACTAACGAACGGCGATTTGCTCTATCTGGCTGTGACCGACGTCACTGTCGACGGACAACGACTCGAAGGAGTTGGCGTCGAGCCCGATATCACCGTGCCACGCCCCGTCCAGGGAGCCGATAACCTGGATGTGCAATTGGAAGCGGCGATTGAGGTGTTGGCGGGCGGAAACTAACTAAACAATAGCTACGGTCCATAGTAGCAGGCACACCCCGTGTGCCGAGGCTTTTTGTCTGGTCCGAGCTACGGCACGCGGAGTGTGCCTGCTACTTTCAAACGGTTAATTCGGCCGTCGCCAAAAACTTCGGCGGCACGCGAAACTTTGTAGCCTGCTCATACGCAAACGCGAACTTGATTAACAATGATTCGCTCCACGCGCGGCCAAAAAACGAGAGACCGACGGGCAAGCCAAAATAGTAACCAGCTGGAACCGTGATCGAGGGATAACCGGAAACGGCGGCCGGACTGGTGCTGAATCCCAGCCAGTGATCGCCATTCACCAGATCGGTACGGCAAGGGATACTCATCGTTGGTGCAACGATGCAATCCAGTTCGTGCTTGTCCATCACGGCATCAATGCCTTCGGTGCGGGTCAGTCGCAGGCATTTGGCGCGGGCTTCGATGTACTGGAAATCGGTAAGCGGCCCTTTCTCCTCGGCCAGCTCGAAAAACTCCTGGCCAAAGTACGGCATTTCCAGTTCGCTGTTCTGCTCGTTGAACTCGATCAGGTCCTCGAGTGTTTTCATGGGCGAGTCTGCACCGAGCCGCGACAGGTAAGCCGCCATGTCGTGTTTGAGTTCATATTGCAGGACGGTCGTTTCGGCCGGGCTGGCTTCATCCGTGACCGACAGGTCTTCGGTGTCAATTAGTGTTGCGCCCGCTGCCTTGATCGCTTCCAGTGCCGCTTCGGAAACCTGATCCACACCGCGGTGATAGCCAAAGAAGTTTCGGGCCACACCGATTTTGGCTCCAGTCAGTCCGTTTACGTCTAACGCGCCCGAGTAGTCGGTCAGCATTTGCGACTGACCTACGCTGGTTGTGTCGTCTTGCGGATCGACACCGGTCATGGCGCCCAGCAAAATAGCGGCGTCGGTTACGTTACGCGCCATGGGGCCGCAAGTATCCTGCGAATGCGAAATCGGGATCACGCCCGTGCGACTGACCAGACCGACCGTGGGCTTGATCCCCACGATACTGCAGCAAGCCGATGGACAGACGACCGAACCGTCCGTCTCGGTTCCCACGGCTACTGCGCACAGGCTGCTCGCCACGGCGACTCCTGATCCCGAGCTTGAACCGCAAGGATTACGATCCAGCGCGTACGGATTATTGGTTTGCCCGCGTCGCCCACTCCAGCCACTGGTGGAATTGGTGGAACGGATATTAGCCCATTCACTGAGATTGGTTTTACCCAGCAGGATCGCGCCTGCTTCACGCAGTTTTTTGACAACGAAGGAATCTTCCGGTGGCGTCGGCGCATCGACCAGTGCCAGCGAGCCGGCCGCTGTCTTCATCTTGTCAGCCGAATCCAGATTGTCCTTGACCATCACCGGGATGCCATGCAGCCGCCCCCGCACCCGCCCTCCTGCCCATTCCCGATCCAGTTCTTCCGCAATCGCCAGTGCATCGGGATTAACTTCCATCACGCAACCGAGGTCACCATCAATTTCTTCGATCCGCGCCGTGTATTTTTCGACCAGCGACCGGGCCGTGTACTTGCCGGATTGCAGTGCCGCTTGCAACTCGCCGATCGATAGTTCTGACAACTCATAATCGGTTTCCTGAATCGGAGATCGATTTGGAGAATTGCCTGATGCTCTGGTCGAATTCAATCCCGCCATCCCAGCTGCACCTGCCGTCATACCCACAGCCAAAAACCCACGTCGGCTCGGTTGATCGTCTTTTCCGGTTCGGTGATGCAGCATAATGTATCCCGCAATCAAATGGAGTGGTCAAGGACCGCTTAAATATACCAAACCTTCGATGGTCAGTGCGTCGTACATGGGCGACCGCACTGCCTTGCGGCCCTCTGTGTCTCTGCGTGCTCGGCGTTTGGTAGTTGGTTGGTCTTCCGAAATTAAACGCAGAGGGAGCAAGTTCGCA
>JBPCVB010000693.1:0-2578 GCA_051010855.1 Pirellulaceae bacterium
GCCCAAGGGGGCCAGGCGACAGAAATGCGCAACTTCGAAAGGCCTCTATTGCGGTGGGGTCGGTCCTGGTGGGGTTGCCGATCCTTGATTATGTCAGGCCGGCCCGTCGCTTGCCAGTGGAGACCGCCACCGATGCGAAGCGGAGCTACGTGCGTTTGCGAAAGACGAACAACTTTTGCGTTCCGTAATCGCCTGCGGCTGGCAGGGTGGCAAACCAGCGATTCCAATGCGTGTCTGGATCGGCGACCAGGTCGTCGCGTTCCATCAGCGCCGCGACCATCGGTTTGATCACACGTGTGCCGACAAAGTAGGTGCTGGCAAAGTTGGCGATCTCGACCAACTGGGCGTCCGGCTGCAAAAACTCGCAGACGGCTTGCTCGTCGACGTAACAATTGAAGGCTGGTTCCGGGATGGGGGGCAGGCCCCATTCGCCGCGAAACGCGTTCAGTTTCTCGTGGCCTTGAATGGTGGCTTCGGAAAGTAACAGCAGGCCGCCTGGCCGAACCGTCCGCAGCGCCTCGCGCAGTCCTTGTTGTTGGTTTTCCCAGTTTTCCAGATTAATGATCACACGAATCACGACCGTTGCGTCGAAGGAATCGCTGGGCAACTCCAGGTCGGTGATATCCCCCACGGCGAAGCTGGTTCGAGCCCGACATTTGTCTTCGGCGGTTTCCAGCCGCCGGCGGGCTTGTTGGATCATTTCCGGCACGTAGTCCAGGCCCTGGATCTCGATGGCCGCGCGACGAGCGAGTTCGAGCGTGGAATAACCATTGGCACAACCGATGTCCAGTACCTTATCGCCTGTCTGCAAGTAACTGGCAATCTTGTCGATTTCCAGTTCAATCACATGTCCATCCGACCAGGACGCAGCATGGCTTTTCCCGTGTTGCTGGGCGCGTTCGGTCCAGAAACCGCGAATTTGATCGAGGTCGAATTTGGAGGATTTGGCAGTGACGGTTGACATGGATCGTTCCTTTTTCTGACAGCTGCTTCGCTGCAGTTTAGGCGGCGCGGCGTTTTGTCGAGCGACCGACCAGGAAGTTGCGGATCTCCCGCACCACGAAGTCCTGTTCCTCGCGCGTGATTTCATGAAAAAACGGGAGCCGCAACAGGCAGCCACTGATGCGTTCGGTCACGGGCAGATCTCCTGGGCGATAGCCAAATGTCTGCCCGACCGGAGAGGTGTGCAGCGGTACGTAGTGAAATACGGTATGAATTCCCCGTTCGCGCAGATGTTCCAGTAACTGGTCGCGCGTCTCGCTGTCTTCCAGCACGATGTAAAACATGTGGTAGTTGCTCTGGCAGCCCGCGGGAATGTGGGGCCGCTGGACCAGGCCCGCTCGATGCAGGTCCTCTAGCAGAAAACTGTAGAAGGCGTAAATCTTTCGCCGTCGATCGGCGATTTCGTCCATCATTTCCAGTTGCCCGTACAGGAACGCACAGGCAATCTCGCTGGGCACATAGGAACTGCCAATGTCGACCCACGTATACTTGTCGACTTCGCCTCGAAAAAACTGGCTGCGGTTGGTCCCTTTGTCGCGAATAATTTCCGCTCGTTCTACAAATTGCAGATCGTTGATCGCCAGTGCCCCGCCTTCGCCGCAGATGTAGTTCTTGGTTTCGTGAAAGCTGAAAGTGCCGAGGTGCCCGAGGGAACCGAGTGATTGTTTGCCGTACGTTGCATTTACACCTTGAGCGGCATCTTCGACGACCCACAGGTTGTGTTGGGCTGCCAGCCGCATTATCGGATCCATTTCGCAACTGACACCGGCGTAGTGAACGGGAAAGATGGCCTTCGTCGCGGGCGTGATGGCCGCTTCGATCAGGCTTTCGTCCAGATTCATGGTGTCACCGCGGATATCGACAAAAACGGGCTTTGCGCCCAGACGGCAAACCGCGGCGGCGGTGGATACGAAAGTGTACGACGGCAGGATGACTTCATCGCCGGGACCGACGTCGCACAGGATGCCAGCCATTTCCAGGGCAGACGTGCAGGACGGCGTCATTAAGATTTTGCCGATGCCGAACCGACTCTCCATCAGTTCTGCACAGCAGCGCGTAAAATGGCCGTCGCCACTGATATTGCCCAGCGCGACGGCTTGCGCGATGTAGTACAATTCTTTGCCGGCGATGAACGGCTTGTTGAACGGTACTCTAGACAAAACCGCACGTCCCTGTGCTATATGTCTTGTGCCAAACGTCTTGTGCCAGAAAGTGTCTCAACGATTGGGCCTGCTGGCGATCGTTTCAACAAGTTAACACACCGCGCGACCGTCAACCAACAGCATTCGACATAACGGAATTCATCATGGCAGGCGAGTGCTAGCATTTCTGGGAAGCCAGGCGATGGAAGATGACGCTGGACAATCAGACCTTTCAGACCAGCAGCCAACACATTCTTTAGAGATCGAACCGATCCCGCCAGGGCGTGTTGTCTTGATGGGAGTGTTGCTGGAAGGTGCGCTGGTTTTGTTGGCGTTAGGATTGGGCTGGCTGTTCAGCTATGAGCCGCTGGCCACGTTTCCGGATTCGATCGCAGGCGTTATCGCTGGACTGTGGCTGGGAGCGGTGGCCACGG
>JBPCVB010000694.1:0-12191 GCA_051010855.1 Pirellulaceae bacterium
AAGCCCATTGAGTTCGCGGGCCTGGGCGGCGGCTCGGGGCTCAACTGCTGTCTCAGACACTTTGACACGGAATCCTCATTTCCGACCAACGGCGAGACGATTTTCGCAGATGTTGCATTGTTGCCCGGCGATTCGGGCGGCCCCGTGTTTAATGCGGACCACCAGGTGGCAGGAATCGTCTCAGGAGGCTGGTTCTGGTGGAATGGAGGCGTCAAGAACGACGATGGCAGAGAGATTAGCGTGACATGGCCCGCTCGCGCATGCAACGTGGATCCGATTCTCGAGGTGATCGAGCAGGCGCGGAACTGGAAGGGCAACTGATCGGCGGCCAAAACTGATCAAGCGGCCTGACGCTCGTTTCGGCGTTTTAGTTTTCGCAAGCGGCGGCGTTCCGATTTTGACAGATCCTGAATCTCGTCTTCACTCAAGGACAGCAAGCGATCGTCTGCCGGCGAGTGACTGACGGGGCGGGAACGGCCCGACGATTGTTTTGACTGGCTGACCGGTTGTTGACGAGATGAATCATCTTCAGTTTCAACTGGCTTGTTTCGTTTACTGCGTTTTGAGGTTGTTTCCGTATCGGTCGATTCCGTTCGACGTTTCTTCGATGAAGTCGAAGCGGCAATGGGCTCAGCGGTTTTCGTCTTACGATTCCGCTGGCGTTTCGCAGTGTCGCCGGTGTCAGTCGACCGGGTCGGCTTTTTCTTCTTCGTCGTGGATGCCGTGGCTTTCGTAGTGGTCTTCCTTGCCTTCTTTTGATTCCGGGGCCGGGCGGCACGTGGTTGAATCAGGCCGTTGGCCTCAAGATACACGTACCGGGCAAAAGTCATGATGGATATCAGCAGGACCGTGGCACCCAGCAACAGAAAATTGCCCTGGGCTGCGTGCACGTGCTGACTGATCTCGCTTTGCACATGTGGCACTTCACTCATCAACGCCGCGCCACCATAAGCCGCAAACACGATCAGCAGCGTAACGACGGCCAGCCGCGAATAACGGACTTCCAGCAAGCCGCGAATCACCAGCAACAGCAATCCCAAAAGCTTGACCGCCAGGACGACCGTCAGTCCGCCGCCAAGTGTTCCCGAACCGATCGTATTTACGAACAGATTTTTCAGCAGCGCCGAAATGCCGGTCACACTCGCCGCACTGGCAATCAGAAAGATCAGCGCCAGCCACATCCACACGCGATAGGATCCTCGATAGTCATCGCGGCGATGTTGACGCAACAAATAAAGTTGCAGACTGACACAGGACGTCAGCAACAGCAGAAAGTTGGAATACCAGATGGCGATTCCGCGACCACTGTTCAGGGACAAGGCAGAAACACCATCGTCACCAATCACGGTGACCCATTCAGGTGAATGCAGGTGCAGCAGATTCAGACCCGCTACGGCAGCCAGCAACAACGCAATGACTGCTGCCAGCGAACAGATCCGTTTGGGAATCAGGTCCGTGGTCTTGAATTGGTTATTGCGCCGGGCCCCTTCCGTGTAGGTAAGCCGTTTTTTTGATGAACGCGCGGACGCAGTGCTCGACCGTTTCTTGCGAACGGGAGCAGTCGCTTCTTCGTTCTGGGTCTGGTCCAACGTTACTCGACGTCGGCGCTGGCGGATTCGTTGCGAATGCATCGGCGGCGGTGATCAGGCAGCTCAAGGTCGTCAAATTCAGGATTAATACGCGCACAGCGCGCACCTGTTTTTGGCATCGGCAGGCTGCCATCGCAGACTTTACCTGTGCGTCGCGGCACACGCCGAGCTTGCCAAATCACCCGGTTACGCGTGCTAGCTGGCGTCCGCATCCGCGATGAAGGTATTTCTTAGTTGCCCCAGCCCCTCGATTTCCACGATCGTTTCATCCCCCGCCTGCAAAAACACTGGCGGCGTCCGACCGGCACCCACTCCCGCGGGCGTACCGGTGAACAACAAGTCGCCCGGCAGCAGCGTGCAAAATTTCGACAGATGCGAGATAAGAAAGTCGATTTTGAAAATCAGATTTTCCGTGTTGGATTGTTGCATTGTCTGTCCATTGAGTTGCAAGCTGATTTCCAGGCAATTCGGATCGATATCATCCGCCAGTACCAACCAGGGACCGATAGGGGCAAATTCATCGAAAGTCTTTCCCAGCAACCACTGGCCGCCGGGCCGACCTTTTTGCCAGTCGCGCGCAGACACATCGTGGCCGCAACAATACCCCAGTACATGTTGCATTGCCTGGTCGACCGACACATGCTTGCAACGTCGCCCGATAACAACGACCAGTTCCGCTTCGTAATCCACGCTGGCACTGATGGCTGGCAACCTGATTGACGAATCGGGTCCGGCCAATGCAGTAGGAAACTTGTTGAAGATGACGGGCTGTTCGGGGACTTTACTGCCCATCTCACGCGCATGGTCTGCATAATTTTGACCGACGCAGATAATCTTTTGCGGGCGGTCCACCGGTGGCAGCAAAACAACCTGGTCCTGAGCAAACGATTCCATGACAGGGGCGTTGGAGATGAATTGCTGCAGTTGATTGATCATGTCGACCATCGCATCCGGCAAATTCTCTCCAAACAGACCGGTGGCAAGGCAACGATCCTGCTCAAGGCGTCCGAGGTAGATGTTGTCGTTGCGTGGATTGCGGAAGCGAACGATTTTCATGGACTTCTCCGAGTGCATATGGGGAAGCAAATTCGGCGCTGCAGACCTGATATTCGTCAAGACCCGAAAATCTACTCCAGATTGATGCCAATTTGCGAGTCACCCTGTTTATCAGGTGGTGTGGTTTTTGACCGCTCGCAAATACAGGCGTAGTGTTCGGTGACACAACTTTTCACTCGTATTTCAGGCGATTTAGTCGCCTCGGACAACACCATGGAAGATCAGGCGTTCCAAAACCTGACTGAATCCAGGCCTGTAGCGGCACCGCCGCCGGGCCCCAGTTCCGATCAGCTCTTTCAGCGCTGCTTGATAGACAATCTGCGCGAAGGCGTGGTCATGGTGGATCGTCATCTCAAGGTCAAGATGTGGAGTCAGACCGCTGAGCAACTGACGGGCATTCGCGGTCCTGGCATGATTGGCAGCAAGTGGTTGCCCAGTCATATCGACTTGCGGGACCGTTTCGACAAAAGCATTCCTGACAGCGCCTGTCCAGTCGCCGAATCCATTCGCAAGGCCGAACAGACTTTGATCGCGGCCACATTGACCGGTCGCGGCGGTCGCAAAGTCGCCATTGACCTGCACTCGGTTCCGGTTATCGGACACGACCTCGCGGTACACGGTGCAACGATCTTGCTGCACGACTTGTCGTCGCAACTGGATCTGGAACAACAGGTACTGACACTTTACGCTCATGCAACACGCGACCAGCTGACCGGCGTCGCCAACCGCGCTCACTTTGAACGATCTCTGGACGCCCGCATCAAGGAATTCCAGGACAAGGGCACGATTTGCAGCCTGATCGTTGCCGACATCGACTTCTTCAAGAAGGTCAACGACGATTTTGGTCACCATGTCGGCGACCACGCCCTGATGAGCTTTGCCAAGATCCTGCAACAAAACACCCGAGTTCACGACCTCGTCGCTCGATATGGCGGTGAAGAGTTTGTGATCATCTGCCCCAACTGTTCTGTCGAACATGCGATGGATCGAGCTGAGGAAATCCGCACGGCACTGGAACAAACTCCTTTGGCATCGCTCAACGGTAAATGCGTAACGGCCAGTTTCGGCGTAACGGAATTCCAGGAAGATGACTCGGCGATCTCCGCATTTGTGCGGGCCGACCAGGCCCTGCTGAACGCCAAGGAAAATGGCCGGAATCAGGTACAAAAACTGCAAACCCAATGTGCAGCCGAAGCAGAAGTCAAAACAACTCGCGCCGAACGTCAGCAAATGGATCTCGAATGGCGGCGACTCAAGGGTGTTATCCTGCAATCCGAAGAGGGTGAAACCAGCAGCCCGCTGGATGTTGTAATTCAGAAAATCAAGGGCTTTGTATCGGATAACAACGCCCGGATCATTTTTGCCGAGCCGGACAACGTACGCCTGAGAATCGACAAGATCCCCAGTGTCAAGCTGAATGCAGTGTTCGACCGACACACACCATTGCTGGTCGATATCGAAACTCGCGAAGGCGTCCCGTCACGTCTGGGCAGCGGCAAGGTCATGCGGATGAAGGTCTCAATTCGGGTCGTAAAGACGCGGGACCGTCGACACAAGGACCTCGAACGCCGCGTCAACATCCTGATGCGTGATCTGCTGGAACATCTGTCCATCAGCAAGCTGCCGGATGAAGAAGACGACAGTCGTTACTAGCAATGTCCGATGGCTCTTCACAGCCGTCGCATCCGAAATTCATTCCGCCTTTGTACGCCCGCCGATCCTGGCGGGTTTTTTGTTGCGCGATTCGGAAACGATCTGCCTCATTGAAAGCACAACCGGGTTTCGGTACGCTGGGCGATTGCTTTGTAACAAAATGACTTGTTGCCCTTGAGGTAATCCAATGGCCTATACCTTGCCCGATCTCCCGTACCCCTACGATGCACTGGAACCCCACATCGACGCCCGTACCATGGAGATTCACCACAGCAAACATCACAACGGATACGTCACCAAGGTAAATGCCGCAATTAGCGGAACTGACCTGGAATCGAAAACTGTTGAAGACCTGATTTCGGATTTGAATGCTGTCCCCGCAGACATCCGTGGTGCTGTGCGTAACAACGGTGGCGGACACGCCAACCACTCGTTGTTCTGGACGATCCTCAGCGGCAGCGGTGGAGGAAAACCGGACGGCGATCTGGCAGCCGCTATCGACAGCACGTTCGGCGGTTTCGATCAGTTCAAGGAACAATTTGGCAACGCCGCCGCAACACGTTTTGGCAGCGGCTGGGCATGGCTGGTCGTTTCCAATGGCGTTCTTTCGATTGAAAGTACACCCAACCAGGACAGTCCGCTCATGGAGGGACGTACTCCGGTACTTGGACTCGATGTGTGGGAACACGCCTACTATCTGAATTACCAGAATCGCCGCCCCGACTACATTGCGGCATTTTTTAACGTGATCAACTGGCCCGAAGTCGCGCGGCGTTACGCGGATGCCAAATAAGGCATTGGGGACAATGCCCACAGACAACTGGATTATCAAGCGAACCCGAGACGGGGCAGGGGACTGATAGCCTTTTTCCAGTTTGGGGTGTTGTCGGCGCGTCGTCGCTATCTGTTTTGCATCATCAAGGTCGCCGAATGTTGATTTCGGCGGCTGGGGCGTCATAGTTTGCTAGCTCGCCCAAAAAATATTTGCACCACCATGTAAATATTGCCGTTGACGACCTTCTTTCAGCGTACCTACCATCCCGCCGATTTGCCGCGCAATAGCTGCGCTGCCAAAAGGATCGTTACGACGGCGTAAACTCGATACGCCCAACAGCCAAACAGCGGACGGAATATCAATGATGAAGCCTTGTACAGCCATCAGGTTTCTTGCCACCGGATGCCTCATTTGTGTTTTGACAGGGTGTCAAGCAGGCAAATTCAACATGAACAGTCTGGCCTTTTGGCGCCAGAACGATCGGCTGGGCTCGGAATACATTGAGCCACCCGCGCATCAGTTCTCGCCCTCGCAAACAGAAATGGCTTCGACATCGAACGACGCGGCCGGCGATGATGACTCGTTACCGCCGCTGCCTCCCAATGTCGACCGCACCATGGAATCGTTCGAACAGGAAGTAACCGATACCTATCGCCAACTCGCGCAACAGAATCAGGCGACTGGCGACCGAAAAGCGACCCCAATCCAGCCGGTTGATGTCGACACCAGCCACGTTTCGTCACCCCCAGCCAACTTTGGTTCGTCGGACTTCTCCAGCCCGTTGACACCACGCACGGTCGAAAACGATACAGCGGCAGTATCAACGCCCGCGACGCCGGCCAACAGCAACGATTTCATGCCTGACAGTGCCAGCCTCGCTGGCATTTCAGGGAACACTCAGTACGAACGGCTCGCCCAGCAAATGTTGGAGCCCGCCAAACCGCCCGCTCCGACAAATCAGCCTCCGGCCGCCATGCCGGTCGTGCGATCGCCGGAAATGCCAAACCCATTGACGCCCGCGCATGGTGGCGGAGAGTTTGCCGCTACGGCGAGCCAACCTGCCCCGGGAGCTCAACGGGTGCAGAACCCTTACGCGTCCAACGCGGCGACGGCTCAGCCATTGCAGCCACGAACTGAAACACCAATCGGAACGCAAGCCGCTCAGCCTCCTGCTGAGCCCGCAGCTGTTCAAATCAACTTTGATCAATACCCGACAACGCCGTATCGCTCGTTTGAATCCGGCACGCAGACAACGGCGCCAGCCGATCGAATGGCGGCCATCCCGTCACCCGAACCGGCCACCATGCCTGGTGCTCCAGCTACATCGTCCTCCATGGGGACAGGTAGCCCCCTCTCCTTGCAGATTCAGGGTCAGGGCACTTATGCACCAGGCAGTGTACGAACTCCAGCTGCCCTCAATCCAGCCGAATTGCAATTGCCGCAATCCGTGCCCGGTGGCAGTTCAACCAGCAGCGGTGGCTCGTTCCAGCCCCGATAGAAATTGAACGGTCGCTCACCGGATTCCCCAAAACGATAGCGGGGCGTACGCAAGCAGTCCTGTTCATTCGGGCAAGCTTTGCCGGTAATACCGCCCTGATTACCGTTGGAACCGCCAAAGTTTCTTGTTTCGGCAATCTGTCTACGGGTTGCAAATCGATTGAGAAGAATGCGCCTCGTTTGCGCGCATCGCACTGCTTTTCTTCGATCGATTACGACGTTGATGACCCGTACTGTAAGCCAAGCCGACCAACGCCAGCTGCGCCTTTATTGTGGTGCAGCCATGTGTTGTTTGATCGTCACCACAATGTTGCTGATGGTGTTGACCGGCTGCAGTCGCAAAAAGTACCGATTGTGGGCCGATCGAGACGCGGCCAACCTGATCTCTTCGCGTCAAACAGATTTCCTGTGGACATTGCCAGACCGCCGCGTTGAGGCAGACCCCATTTCGCGAATGGCCGACGAGTACAACCCGGATTGCGGTCCGCGACCGCCTGACGACCCGGCAGCCGCCCAGTTTCAACGCCGGCCATTTCGTTTCCACAACAGCAAGTACTGGGACAAGATTGCCGAAGCGGAATCGATTGAGAACTTTTTGTGGGAATCGTATTTGCCGTCCAACGAGGACGGCGTGATCGAACTGGATCGCCAGGGCGCCGTCGACATGGCGTTGTTGCAAAGCCGGGACTATCAATCCGCAGTAGAAAGTGTTTATCTGAGCGCCCTGTCGTTGTCGGGAAACCGTTTTGAGTTCGAGACACAATGGTTTGGCAATACAACGGGAGGATATTCCGGATCTGGACGCAAGGCGAGTGCGTTCCGGTTTTTCAGTCAGGATTCAGCGCTGGGATTCACGCGAAATCTGGCGGCCGGAGGCCAACTGGCGGCATCGTGGGTTAATGCGATGGTGTTTAATGTTCGGCCCACCGGCGAGTTCACGACGTCCAGCACGTTGCTGTTCAGCCTGACTCAGCCTCTTCTTCGCGGTGCATTCAAGCATGTGCGACTGGAGTCATTGACGCAAGCCGAACGCAATCTGTTATATGATGTTCGCGACTTTGCCCAGTTCCGACGAACGTTTTATCGGGACGTGACCACCGCTTACCTACTCTTGTTGGCGCAAAAACAGTCGTTGATCAACCAGCGTGCAAATCTCCGCAGCCTTGAACTGAATCTGGAAGAGTTTGAAGAACTGTACCGCGGTGGCAGTGTCTCGCAAATTCAGGTGGATCAGGTTTTTCAGGATTATCAGGGCGGACGTATTGGATTGCTGGGTTCCGAACAGAGGTATGCGAACACGCTGGATGCATACAAGATTTCACTGGGGCTGCCGCCGCGCGTTGAGCTGGAGATTGACGAAAGCCTGCTCAAGCAGTTCGAACTTAGCAATCCGCGATTTGATGAACTGCAATTTCGCATCGATGAGTTGTATTACGAGTTAATGCAGTTTTTGCCACCTGCGACGCCGCCTCGGGAATTGCTCAACCTGTCCTTTGCCGAGTACGTTCAGATCCAGTCCGAGTTGCGTGAATTGGCTCCGGAAATCGAGGAAGAACTGGTGCAGTGGCAGGACAAGATCGCCCGCCTGGATGGGACCCTGCCTCGCGAAGAGCAAATCGATCTGGACCAGCAAAAAATTCTGGCTGACCAACTCGTCGGTGTGCTGGACGAACTGCGGACAAGTTTGCAACGCAGTATGAATAACGTTGCACAACAACAACGCGACCTGGATGGGATGAGCGATGCCGAAGGCTGGGACTTTGTGACCACGCTGATTGGCAAGACCTTGCGTCAGCAGTATTCGGATCTGTTCATCGCGCAAAACCAGATTCGCCCGTTCCTGATTGATGCGTTGCCCTTCGAGATTGACGAGCAATCAGCAATCGACATGGCGTTGGGCAACCGTCTCGACCTGATGAATCAGCGTGCACAAACCATGGACGCATTTCGGGCCGTTGAAGTCGCTGCCGATGCGTTGCAAAGTGATCTGGA
This sequence comes from Pirellulaceae bacterium, assembly GCA_051010855.1. Lineage (GTDB taxonomy): Bacteria > Planctomycetota > Planctomycetia > Pirellulales > Pirellulaceae > CAJQPP01. Next base: position 8,563 of record JBPCVB010000694.1, read on the forward strand.
TTTCACCGTGAACGCGTCGGTTGGCACGGATCCCACGATTCAGAATCCGGTGCGATTTGATTCGTCGGAAAGCTCCATCGACCTCGCGCTCGCTTTCGATGGACCGCTCAACCGATTTAATGAACGAAATGTCTATCGGGCGGCACAAATTTTCTATCAACAGGCCCGTCGAACCTATATGGCCAGTGAAGACCGGATTGTGTTGGAAATCCGCGCGGATTTGCGGCGGCTACGGATCGCTCGCCTGAATTTCCAGATCGCCCGACAAAGTCTGTTGGCTGCTATACGGCAGGTGGCCGACACGCAATTTCAGTTGAGGACGCAAACTTCCGCGGATTCCAGCCTGACACGTGACTTGCTGGGGGCGCTGGATGGTCTGTTGACGGCGAAAAATGGCCTGATTTCCAGCTGGATCGACTACGAAGTTGGTAGAATACAGTTATTCGTCGACCTGGAGCTGTTGTACATCGACGCCAATGGCGTCTGGATCAACGAGACATTCAATCCGGGTATCGACGATCCCGCCGCCGACCAGTTATTTCCCGGAACAGATCCAACAGGTCCCGCCGATGATTCAGAACAACCCCGGCCAAACCTCGACGCCCCCGGCGACGGAACCGGCGAAGCTGCAGCAACCGGTGTCCAGCCCCGTAGCCGAGACGCCAGATCTCCAGGCGACACAGGTACCGGCGACGCGACCAGCGCCTACTACCGGTAGGTTAGCCTGGAAACTTCTCATCCCGCTTGCGATTACAGCGGTTGCAACCGCCGCCATCATTTATCTCGTCAGCGGTCGCAATGCTGTTACCGACGGACTGATTACCCACACCGTCTCCAACCGTACTGTGCGTGACGCAGTCGTCGAACGGGGCACGCTGGAAAGCCAAAACACGGTTAACGGCAACTGCGAATTGCCAGGCTGGGAAAACAAGATCATCTTCATCGTCCCCGAGGGCTCGACGGTCAAGGAAGGCGATGTGGTTGTCCGTTTCGACAGCGAGGAAATTGACAACGAAATCGCCGAGCAGAAGACAGAAGTGAATCAGGCGGAAGGGCAGGTCAAGGAAGCAGAGCAGGATATCGAAGTCCAGAAGAACACCAACGCCAGCAGTATCGCCGCGGCCGAATTGGCTGTCGAACTGGCGGTGCTGGATCTGACAAAATACCGCGACGGTGACTTTGAACGCGACAAGGCAGATTTCCAGCGCAGTATCGACGAGGGCAAGGCAGAACTGGAAAAGATCCGCGATGAGCTGGAAAACATGCGCACCCTGATTCGCAAGGGATTCCGGGCCCGTGAACAACTGCGTGAGATTCAGCTACGGCTGGATAGCGCCGAGAACCGGGTCAAACGCGACGAACTCAACCTGCAAAACCTGATCGCTTTCGACCGGCCACGCAAGATCAAGGAACTGCAATTCAATTCGGAAGAAACAGCGCGGCTACTTGATCGTGCCAGAAAAACGGCTGAGGCAGAATCGGCCAAGGCCGCGGCCAAACTGGCCAACGCCCAACAGGCCCTGCAACTGCAAACCGAACAACTCAAGGAACTGGAGGCCCAGCTGGAAAAGTGTGAGATCAAGGCACCGCAACCCGGCACGGTTGCCTATGCCAATCGACCCTGGTTCGACGATGATGAGAGGATTCGCGAAGGCGCCACCGTGCGACGCCGACAGGACGTTTTCTACCTGCCAGATATGCGACGCATGCAGGTGGAAGTCAACGTTCACGAATCGGTCGTCAACAAGGTCAAGGACGGACAGCGTGTGATTATTCGCACTGATGCGGATCGGGAAACCGTACTCTACGGCACGATCAATCGTGTCTCGCAACTGGCTACCAGCAGTTGGGGAGGCTCGACAAAAACGTACCAGGTCATCGTGTTTCTCGATGATTTCCCGGAAGAAGTGCAGCTGAAGCCGGGCATGACTGCCGAGTGTGAAATACTCGTGGGCACTTACGAAGACATCATCGCGGTACCGGTCAACGCGGTGACTGAGCATTTCCAGCAGTCCTACGTGTATGCCGTCCAGGGCGATTCGATTGTCCGCCAAAAGGTAAAAATCGGTCGCACAACGACGTCTTTCCTGGAAATCACGGAGGGCGTCGAAGCGGACGACGAACTGGTGCTGGATGCCTATCAACGCGGCCTGCAGGATTTTGGCGAAGCCGAACGCGACGCCGACGCCCTCAAATCCGATGTCGCACCGACGCCTCAGCCAGCGGCGGGCGGTGAAGTGGTGGCGCAATAGCATGTTTCGCAATTCGCTCAGTCAATTCGCGGCCATGTCACGCACGGCCATTCGCAGTTTGCTGATGCACAAGCTGCGCTCGTTGCTGACCGTGCTGGGACTCGTCTTCGGCGTTGCATCAGTCATTATCATGCTGGCTGTTGCCGAAGGTGCTTCGCGACAGATGCAGGCCCAAATCACGTCGCTGGGCGTACGAAACGTCATTGTGCGCAGTGTCCGGCCCGCCGACGACGATGACAACATGAACATGTGGGATGCGCTGACCTTTGGCCTGACTTACGACGACATGCAACGTATCAACGAAACGATCGACAGCGTCGTAACCACCACTCCGCAACGCGAATTCATGCATGAGACACGCCATGCCGACAAAAACCTGGATGCGCGGGTCGTCGGAGTGCATGCCAACTATGCGGGTGCCAATGGGCTGGATATGGCCCGCGGCCGTTTCATCGATAACATGGATCTAAAACACTTGCGAAATGTCTGTGTGCTGGGCGCCGACATTGCCCGGGAGCTGTTTGGTCACGAGTCGCCCCTTGGCAAATCCGTGCAAGTCGGCAACCAGCATTTCTTTCGCATTGTCGGTGTCACAAAGTGGCGTACGCCGTCGGCTGGCATCGGCAGCAGTATGTCAGCCCAGGATTACAACCTGGACGTGTACATACCGCTGACAACCGATCGGGCCCGCATCGGTGAAAACCTGGCAAGGGTACAACAAGGTTCCTATACAGAACAGAAGATCGAACTGAGCCAGATAACGGTTCAGGTCGACGAAACCGACAACGTCAAGCAGACGGCCGAAGTCCTGGATGGATTGCTGGCCAAATTCCATCCGCGCAAGGATTACGCCATCACAGTGCCGCTCGATTTGCTGGAGCAGGCCAAGGCGGCCCAGCGAATATTTGCCGTCGTGCTGGGATCAACTGCGGCTATTTCATTGCTGGTCGGCGGAATCGGCATCATGAATATCATGCTGGCTTCCGTCAGCGAACGCACCCAGGAAATCGGGATTCGCCGCGCCCTGGGCGCGCGGCAACGCGACATCATTGCCCAATTCCTCGTCGAGACGACGGTCCTGTCAGCCATCGGCACCATGATTGGCCTGGCTCTGGGACTTGCGGCACCGTCCGTCGTGACCTTGTCATCGGGCATGGAGACAAAGGTCACGGTCTGGGCACCCATGATTGCCGTCATCGTGTCCCTGGCCGTGGGCATCATCTCGGGACTGTATCCAGCGCATCGAGCATCGCAACTGGATCCCATCGAGGCGCTACGCCGGGTTTAGAGTACGCCCCTCTCCCTCGGGGAGAGGGTGCCCGCAGGGCGGGTGAGGGCCTACATTTTCCGATCACACAGCGCTACACGACATTCTCA
>JBPCVB010000695.1:0-6816 GCA_051010855.1 Pirellulaceae bacterium
GGCAACCTGAAAACTGATGCGGTAATGACCGGGTTGAATCGCGTCTGCAACCAGCCCTTCAATTCGTCCATCAGGATTGGTCGTTCCATCACCCACGGTCGCCCAATTCGGCGCACCGATTTGACCCTCATTGAATTCCAGTTGAACCCGGATACCTTCCGCTGGTTTGCCGCGGGAGGTGTCGAGTACGTGCGTGGTGATCGCGTTCATGTGATTAGTTTCCCCAGTCGTAATTTGGTGATCTTCAACTGTTCGGCGGCGGCATTTTCGAGTTCCAGCTGCCGCGAATTGGCCAGACGTTGTTCGAGAATCTCAAGCATCTCCGGGGCCGATTTTCCGGTGGCACAGACAATAAAAATAAATCCGAAACTGGAAAAGTACTCGTCGTTTGCCTCGGCCAGGCGAACCAATGTGGATTGTTGAGCGGAATCGACTGCCGCCTGTTCGCCGCGGGCCAGCCCCCGGGTATTGGCGTACTTTTCACGCAGACTGTTCAGATCACCGATTCTTGGATGAGCTGCGAAAGCCTCCAGCCAATCGTGTTCGCTTAACCCGTGCCAGGCGTCTTCCGCCCGCACCATAACATCGGTGTCGTTGGCAAATGGACCTCCATCTACCATACGTGCCAGCCAGGTTGTCGAAGCACAACATTGCTGCAAGCTGCTGGTTCTTTGTTGAGGTTCCAGACCGTTCAGGTGCCGCGCGATGTCAGCAGAAAAATCCGGCGATCTCTTCAGCAGTTTGCCAATTGGTTCTCCGCATGGCCGTCCGGTATCGCAAACAACCTGGCCACGCACATACGTTCGATAGACCGTTCCAAAAAGTTCGCAGCCCTCGTAAGGTGTCAATGAATGCCGGTGCAATAGCTCCTTTCCATCGACGACAAATCCTTGCTGCGGGTTCCATATCACCAGGTCTGCATCAAAACCCGCCGCGATTTTCCCTTTGCGATGACCCAGCCCGAAAAGTACCGCCGGTCGCGCGGATAATTTTTGCGCCAGCATCACGGGAGTCCAACCGTTTTCCTTGCCAACCGTCCAGATGATCGGCAGCGTTAGTTGCAGTCCCGCGATGCCTCCCCAGGCACTGGAAAAGTTGCCGGTGTCGCGCAGTTTCAGTTCGGGTGGACAAGGCGAGTGATCGGATCCGATCGTATCCACCAAGCCGGTTGTGACTGCTTGACAAAGTTGCTGGCGATTGTCCTCCTCGCGAATGGGCGGAACACACTTGAAGTGTGTTGCGCCATTGCGAATTTGTTTAGCTGAAAAGTACAAATAATGGGGACATGTTTCGACCGTTAGCGGCAATCCCTGGCCGCGCGCCCGTTTAATCATCGGCAGTGCATGTGCGGTGGCCAAATGGACAATATGTAGGTGGGTTTTGAATTCGCGGCACAGCTGTATCAACAATTCGATCGCCGCCAGCTCGAAATCGGGCGGTCGCGAGTCGACGAATTGCTGGTAGCAGGCATGATCCGTGATCCGCGTAGCCAGATCGGAGTCAACGATTTCGGAGTGCACCAGCAGCGGTACTCCGGAAGCCTCAAGCACGCCTAATGCCGCGCGCAGTTGGGTTTCTCCGGATGCCGGGAATTCGTCCAGGCCGGAGTCGCACAAAAAAGCTTTGAGTCCCAAAACGCCCGCGTCGATCAGAGGTTGCAAGTCACTTGCGTTGCCAGGCACGACCCCGCCGTAGAAGCCCACATCGACGTGACACTTGCCGGCGGCGGCCGATTTCTTGGTTTGTAATGCTGCTACGGTCGTTGTGACCGGGCTGCTGTTCAGCGGCATATCAATGATCGTCGTGATCCCGCCAGCCGCCGCTGCTGAGGTTGCGGTAGCGAATCCCTCCCATTCCGTCCTGCCCGGCTCATTGATGTGAACATGGGCGTCAACAATTCCTGGCGAGATAACCAGATCCCCAAAATCAGTGACCGGAATGGTTTCTGGCAACGTTGATGGATCGACCACTTTCCGTATCGTCTCGTGTTCTATCAATATGGCAGCGGCCATCTCGCCCGCCGGTGTTACCACACGAGAACTGGAAATCGCGAACGTGGAATGCGTTCGATCGAATTCAGGTGTGGCGGCCATTCCGTTCACGGTAACTTACCCGTCACGACGAATCGTGGCTGATATCACACCGAACGGTTCCGGTGAAGGCACAAAGATGTCGTTCTGATTTTCCAGATTCAACTTCTCAAGATCTGCCAGCAAATGATGCTGATTGGGCATGTTGAGGGAGATCTGCTCGATTTCGGGACATACTGCCAACACCGAATCGGCCATTTCGTGCAACGTCTTCTGCACCGACGGACTGTACTGATGAGCAAACACGTGGAGCAGCCGGTCGCGAACGGTATTTCGTGTAGTTGTCCAGTCGTGTTGGATATCAGGGCAAGGCCAATCGGCCGTAATCGTGGTTGCAAAGATCCGGTCACCGGTTGCCATGAGCGTTGTAAACTTGTCTTTCAGAAATCCCTCGAAACCGGAGGCGGTCGTTTTCAGCACCTGCAACCCTCGCAGTCCCGAATGCATGGTCAGGCCATCTCCGGACGAAACTACCCGGCAAGTATTCTGCTCGCTACCGCCACCCGTAAAAGCATGGTCGTGAGTCTGGCCGCCGAAATCCATTCGTTGCCACAAGTCCTGGACAACGGCCACGGTAGCCGTTTTGACGTGAGCAAAACTGTCGTAAAAATGAGACGCCAGGGTTTGCGCAAACGTTTCAATATTCGGCACACCATTATTTCGGGCCATCGCGTACACCGTGTTCTTCATCGTGTCGGTAGGAATGACCTGGCTGTTGTCGCCCCGGGAATACGCGGATTCGAAATCACCTTCCAGAAAGATGTTGGCTGCCAGCTGTATGAAATCGTGGCGATGTTCATTTCTTTTCACAAAGGAAAGACAAACCCGCGACTTGCCGTAGGACTGCTTTTCAACCGAAATACTCATCCTGTTTTGACCCTGGTTTCAAACGTCGCGGTGAATGTCTTTGTAATAAATGTAACTCGCCGGAGTCTTGCCCATCGACACGAACCATTGCGGACAGTACGACGCCATCCAGATCACGTCACCCTCCGTCACCGGCATGTAGTCAGCTGACAAACGGTAAACGCCCTGGCCACTCAGCATCATCAATCCGTGTTCCATGACATGGATTTCAACTTGAGGCAGTGTGGCCCCCGGCTGGTAAGTGAAGATGTTGACTGCCATATCGAACTCGGGTGTTATGGGCAGCAGTGTTTGCAGCCGTGCGTCCGGGTCGCCCATAAACGGCTCGCCCTCGACTTCGCTGGCCTTTCCCACGACAGGTGTCGGAGAACCAAAATCGGGATGACGCAAATATTGTTTTTCGAAGACGATCAACTGCGTCGCTTCGCTGCAGGTAATCTCATGCCGGGCGTTCGCGGGAACAAAGGCGAAACCACCGGTCGACAGTTGATGTGTTGATTCCAGTGCCAGTGAACACGAACCACTGCGGACATACAGGAATCGCTGGAATCCTTCACGCGGCAGTCCGCTTTTGGCGCCTGCATCCAGATTCGCAGTGTACTGGACAAATCGCGCACCTGCTTCAGGTGAAATATGAATTGCGGCAGTCGCATTTTCCCAACCGACAAGTGGAGAGACGACGTGCGTGTCCGGCGTGATCAAGGCATAGTCGTGGGCCCTGCGACTGCGTGTCGAACCAAAAACTTCCATATCATTGTTTTCCCGGAATCCGGCCGTGTGTTTCAACTGTGAGTACTGGCCTGCGATTGAGCATTGGACAACCTGATCAAGGCAGACACCATCACTTTGAGTGCGACAAGCATATCTTCCTTCGACACAAATTCGTCTGGATGATGACTCACGCCGTCGCGACAACGAATAAACAACATACACGATGGCACGCCTTGCGCCATGATCATGGCATCATGACCTGCTCCGCTGACCAGCGTTTGCGAATCCAGACCCAGACCCGTGATTGCAGAGTGAAGGTGTTCCGACAATTCAGCGTCCATGGGTACGGCCGGCGTGTGTTGAATGGCCTCGATCGATCCACTCACGCCACGCGACAGGGATATGTCGTTGATGCATTTTGAAATCGTTTCGAATGCCGCCATTCGGTGTTCATCCGATTCATGTCGCAAATCCAGACGCAATTCGGCCTTGCCGCAAATGACGTTGGTCAGCCCCGGGGCCGCGACGATGTCACCGACCGTTGCAAACAGGCCACCGGTTTGACGGCCCAGGTCCTCGATTCTGAGGATCAGTTCGGCGGCTGCCGCCAACGCATCGTGTCGAAACTCGTGTGAAACCGTGCCGGCGTGGCCAGCCTTGCCTTCCAGCACAATGGTTGCCCGGGTTTGCCCGGCGATCGTCGAAACGACTCCCACCGGCCTCGCAGCATCCTGCAGCGAAACCGCCTGTTCAATATGAGGTTCCATAAACCCGATCAGGTTTGAGCCCGCATAGCTGGCAGAATCAAGTTGGTTCGTATTACACCCAAATTGATTCAAGGCAGCTTTGATGCTGATTCCGTTTTCGTCCTGCCGATCAAGGTCCCTGGTGTCGAAGGTGCCTGTGATGCCTCGAGACCCAATAAACGGGAACTTGTAGCGGACACCCTCCTCTTCGGAAAAAGCGATGACATGCATGTCAAATGCCAATTCAACACCCGCTTGTTGCAGCACTTCAACGACACCAAGTCCCAACAACACCCCGAGAACACCATCGAATTGGCCTGCGTCCGCAACTGTGTCCAGATGCGAACCGATCATGAAAACGCGATCACCGTCCTTGCTGCCGGCGTTATATTTTCCAATCATGTTGCCGACCGCATCCAGATCGCAGTCCATTTGGGCATCCTTCATCCACCCGCCCAATTGCCGGTGCGCAGTTTTCATCGCCGGCGAACAAAATGTACGTGTCAGACAATCTGGCTGCTCGGAATGCGAGGCCAGCAAATAACAACGTTCGGCGAGTCGGGACGCGGTGGTCTGCAGGAGCTGTTCGTCAATCGTGATATGTGGAGCGCCGGCCATGCAGTCAATTTGCTTTCCGTATACAGCCTTCGTCGATTACTTTTGATGTCGATGACGTGACACGTTGACAGTATATTGAACTGGTCCAGGCTAACGTGAACAGCCTTGTCGAACAACCCATGTGAGGTCGTCTGTGCGACAGTACATCCTGGTCTTTGTAAACGGACAGCAATACCGAGTCACCGGCGCCGATGCCTTCCTGACGTTGTCTGATTTCCTGCGTCGTCGCCTGGGATTGTGTGGTACCAAGATCGTCTGTTCCGAAGGTGACTGCGGTTCCTGTTCGGTATTGTGTGGTCGGCCGGATGCGCCCGGTGAAAATCGGGAGGCATTCCAGTACGTCGTCATCGATTCGTGCATCCGTTTTATGTTTCAGCTGGACGGTTGCCACATCGTGACAGTCGAGGGACTGGCTCGTGACGGCACATTGAACGGTGTCCAGCAAGCAATGATTGACTGTCACGGTTCGCAATGCGGATTCTGTACCCCGGGTTTTGTCATAGCCATGACAGGGTTGCTTGAGGAAAAAAACGAGATAACTGAATCTGGATGGCGCGAGGGACTAACCGGTAACCTGTGCCGCTGCACCGGCTACACACCGATTATTCAGGCGGGGTTGAAATCAAACCCCTTCAACACACCTTGCATGAATGAATGCTATTCGTCGCCGTCGATGATCGAAACGATCCAGTCCTGCCAGGACGACGAAATTCGAATTGAATTTCGTGACCACCAGGAATCGTTACAAACGGTTTATTGCCCCAAAACGGTTCAGCAAGTCGTCGAGTTTCTGAACGAGCAACCGCAGGCGAAAGTTGTCGCGGGTGCCACGGATATCGGTGTGCAATTCAATAAGGGAGTTTGTCAGTCGCAAACGTGGCTGGACCTGAATCGAGTCGACGAGCTGGAAGGTGTGGCCATCAACGGCGACAAGATGGTGGTGGGAGCCCGTGCCACCTGGACCGAAATAAAAGACATTTCAAGGGAAACGGTTCCCCGCTTTCATGACATCCTTGCCGTCTTTGGCTCGCCCCAGATCAGGCACGTTGGCACGATTGGCGGCAACATTATTAATGCTTCGCCGATTGCCGATTCCATTCCCTTCCTGCTGGTCTGCGAAGCGGAACTGGAGCTAACCAGCCAATCCGGTGTGCGTACCGTCAACATCAACGATTTCTATCTCGGCTACAAGCAAATGGACTTGCAGCCAGGTGAATTGTTGACACGCATCGTGATTCCGCTGCCTGCGAAACATCGGCAACTCGGTTTGTACCGCGTTGCCCGGCGACGTGACCTGGATATTTCCAGCTTTACGGCTGCAATTTCGATTGAATGTGACGGTGACACGATCACTGATGCGGCAATCGCTTGCGGAGCGGTCGGTCCGGTCGTGTTGAGACTTCGCAAAACAGAAACTTTCCTTTGTGGTCGGCCGTTGAATCTGGAGACGATGCAATTGGCCGGCGACGTCGCCGTCCAGGAGATAACACCGATTACCGATGTTCGCGGCGCGGCTGAGTACCGGTTCCAGCTGACACGCAATGTCTTGCTGAAGTTTTTGCACGAGACGCAACCGCAAGGAGCGCTGGTGTGAACGACAATCCAGAGATCAGGAAATCCGAAATCAAGCCGGTCGTCGGGACGGGGCAGGCTAATACGAGTTTCCCTGCGGTAGGGCGAACCATTCCGCACGACTCCGCTATTGGTCACGTCACCGGAACCGCGCCCTACATCGACGACCTACCATGGCGAGAAGACGAATTGGCCGTCAGTTTTGTGGGAAG
>JBPCVB010000696.1:0-3680 GCA_051010855.1 Pirellulaceae bacterium
AACTGATCGAGAAGCTGGAGTCGGCGGGCAAGCAAGTTGAGCGCGTTATTTGCCTCGGCCAGTGCGATCGCGCACCGGCTACGCTGGATGAAGACATGGAGTTGGTCACGTACGGCAAGAGCACTCACATCACTCCCGATAATCCCGAATTGCCCATGAACCTCGGCGGTCACGACGACACGTCATATTCCATGCTGGCGCGTGCTCGTGAACTGGGCCCTGAAAAAGTCATCGAGGAGATCAAGACTGCCGGTTTGCAAGGTCGTGGTGGCGCTGGATTCCCGGCGCACTTCAAATGGTCGTCCGTGCGACAACAAGTCGATCAGGAACGCTACGTGATCTGCAATGCAGACGAAAGCGAGCCAGGCACGTTCAAGGACCGCGAAGTCGTGTTGCAACGACCGCATTTGATGCTGGAAGGATTGGCGATTGCCGCCGCGGCCGTCGAAGCCAAAGACATTTTTGTTTATATCCGAGGCGAATTTACCAACGAAATTCGCTCGTTGGAAAAAGCCATTGACGAATCACGTGAATTGTTAGGCGACGTCACGGTGCACATTGCCAAAGGGCATGGCGCGTACATTTGCGGTGAAGAAACAGCACTGCTGGAATCGCTGGAAGGCAAACGGGGCATGCCGCGACTGAAACCGCCCTACCCGACCGAAAAGGGATTCCGCAACAAGCCCACGCTGATGCATAACGTCGAGACGATTGCCTGCGTGCCCTCGATTGTCGAACGCGGTGGCCAATGGTTCAAGGATCAAGGCCGGACCGAGCCGGGAAGCAAGCTGTATTGTATTTCCGGGCACATCAACAAACCGGGTGTCTACGAATTGCCGCTGGGCGTGACGCTGGACGAATTGGTAGAAGTAGCCGGAGGTTATGCGGGAAACCCGATTTCGTTCAGTCCTGGTGGTGCATCGAGTGGTTTTCTGCCGATGAAATATCGGGATTTGCCGCTAGACTATAAGAGTCTGGCCGATGCCGGTTCGATGCTGGGAAGTTCCGGTGTCGTCGTGATCAACGATACGATCGATATGGCCCAGGCCGTTGCCTGGCAACTGGAATTTTTTGAACGCGAAAGTTGTGGTCAATGCGCTCCCTGTCGGATCGGGACCCAGTACCTGCGGCGACAAGTGCACAAGTACCTGCATTCGGGTGACAAACAAAACCTGCACATGGCTGACGATGTCAGCTGGGAAATGGAAGAAGGGTCGATTTGCGGTTTGGGCATGGTGGCCTTCAAGCCGCTGGAAACGGCAATGAAATATTTTCCCGACGTATTTGAAAACCGAAACGGAAATTGAATGTGGCGTCGCCGCTCCATGACGTCCTAAAACCAAACCATACCGGGCACGGAAAGCCCGGCCTACCTGGAATTGTTATGAACGAAATTATTGGCACTGGCACCTTTGAGATCGAAATTAATGGCCGTACGGTCAAGGCCCGTGTGGGCGAAACGGTCGTCGAGGTGGCAAGCCGCGAAGGGATCGACATTCCTGTGCTGTGTCATGATCCGCGACTCGATCCGGCCGGTGCCTGCCGCGTTTGTCTGGTTGAGGTAGAAGGCCAGCGACGCATGCAACCGGGCTGCGCATGGCGCGTCGCGCCCGACATGAAAATCACGACCGAGTCACCACGCATCCAGCGTCACCGCGAAGTTTTGTACGGGCTGTATCAGGCCGATCACAAGCTGGATGAGAACGGATTGCCGATTCCGTCTCCCAATGAAAACGAGTTGCGCACGCTGTGCGAAAAGACGGATGTTGTCAAATTGGAGCCGGTCGAGGCACCCCGTCGTGGTCGCGACCATGATGTGAATCCCTACATCAAGTTCGATCCGGATCTGTGCATCCTGTGCGCTCGCTGTACCCGCTACTGTGACGAAGTCGAAGCGGTCAGCGCAATTACACTGGCGTGGCGAGGTGGCGAGACAACAATTTCCACGGCTGGCGAACGCGGCTTGCTGGATACCAGCTGCGAATTGTGTGGCGGCTGCATCGACACGTGTCCTACCGGCGCGCTGGTCGAGAAAAAGGCCATGCCGCTGATTCAGCTGCAAAATGGCAAAAAGACGGCAACCACACGGACCACATGCAATTTCTGCGGGGTTGGTTGCCAGATGGATTTGCACACGCTCGACGACCAGATTGTCAAAATCACCAGCCCGGAGCCGGGCGAAACGCTGAATGACGGCAATTTGTGTGTGAAAGGCCGCTTCGCATACGACTTCATTCATCACGAGGATCGCATTACCGAGCCGTTGATTCGTGGCGAGGATGGCGAACTTCACCCCGCGACATGGGAGCACGCGCTCAAGGTCGCTGCCGAAGGGATGCAGCGTGTCAGGGAAAAATACGGATCCGACGCGTTGGCATTTATTTCATCCAGCCGCTGCACGGGTGAAGAAAACTACCTGATGCAAAAGCTTTCCCGCGCCGTCTTCGGAACGAACAACATTCACCAATGTGCCGCGACGTGACACGCTCCTACCGTCGCCGGTCTGGTGACTATGTTTGGTGCGGGTGCCATGACGAACTCGATCGACGAGATTCGTGACACGGAGATGATGTTCGTCATTGGCTCCAATACCAGCGAAGCCCATCCGATCATCGCCATGGAAATGAAGCGGGCGATCAAAAACGGCTCGCGATTGATCGTGGCCGATCCGCGTGAAATCTGGATGTCCGAAATCGCCGAAAAGCACTTGCAATTGCAACCGGGTACCGACGTTTGGCTGCTCAACGCCATGGCGCATGTGATCATCAAGGAAGATTTGCTTGATCACGAGTTCATTAACAACCACACGGAGAATTTTGAAGATGTTCGAGAGGCCGTAAAGGATTACACGCCCGAAGAGGCCGAGAAGGTCACCGGCGTGCCGGCGCAGGACATCATCGACGTGGCACGTCTCTACGCCACGACCGACAAGGCCGGCATCTACTACACGCTGGGAATTACCGAACACACGCACGGTACCGACAATGTATATTGCCTCGCCAATCTCGTGGCCATGACCGGGCACCTGGGCAAACGCTCGGCCGGTATGAATCCGTTGCGAGGTCAAAACAACGTGCAGGGCGCCAATGACGCCGGTGCGACACCCATTTATTATCCGGGTTATCAAAAGGTCACCGACGAGCAGGTTCGCCTCAAATTCGAAGAAGCATATGGCGTCGAACTGTCACCCAACGACGGTATGAACCTGAACGTGATGATGAAAGCGCTGCAGCGAGGCGAAATTCACGGTATCTACGTAATGGGTGAAGACATTGTCATTTCGGAACCCAACGTTGGCAAAGTCGAACAGGGACTCAATGAGCATTGTGAATTCCTGGTTTGCCAGGAGATCTTTCACAACGTGACGACCAGTTTCGCCGACGTGGTCTTCCCGGGTGCCTGCTTTGCCGAAAAGGACGGTGTCTTTACGAATAGTGATCGGCGGGTGCAACGAGTTCGCAAGGCCGTCGATCCGCCAGGAAACGCCAAGCCGGACTGGTTGATCCTTTGCGATTACGCTCGGGCCTGCGGATACGACATGCCGCATTACAAGGGTCCGGGCGAAGTCTACGATGAAATGGCTGCCCTGACGCCCAAAGTTGCGGGTATTTCGCATAAGCGACTGGATGAAAACATTCGTGGCTTGCATTGGCCCTGCGAAGACTCGGAAGATCCCGGCA
>JBPCVB010000697.1:0-3281 GCA_051010855.1 Pirellulaceae bacterium
TCAGACCTGGACCAAAATTACTGATAACGTTGATATCACTCAGCGTCCCTTTTACTACCATCACCTGCACGCCAGCCCGCACAATGGAGACGAATTATGGGTCCTCTCCAACAAGTTGTGGCAGTCACTGGACGGCGGAAAGTCATGGAAACAACGCAGCGGAACCAAAGATGACTTCCATGATATGGCGTTCGATCCGGAAGACCCGGATCGCATGATCATCACACATGATGGTGGCGTGATGGTAACGCTGAACGGTGGAAAAACCTGGTCGACGCCGTTTACACAGCCCAATCAACAGATCTATCGAATCAATGTCGATAACCAGTTTCCCTATAACCTGTATGGTAACTGTCAGGACCTGATCGGTTACAAGGTGCCTTCCGCTTCAGTTTACGGAGGCATTTCGCTGGCTGACGTCACGGTCGTGGGAAGTGGCGAATCCGGTATGTCGATTCCCCATCCGGAGGATCCAAATATCATTTATCACCTGGCCCAAAGCACCCAGGCCGCCGGCGGCGCTCCGATTCAACGAGTCAACCTGAAGACCGGTCAATGGGAGCATGTCAACATTTGGCCGATGAGTACGTTTGGTCGCGGGCAAAGCGATGCCAAATACCGTTTCAACTGGCATATGCCCATCCTCCTTGATCCCTTTGATCCCGAGACAATTTACGCTGCCGCCGAAGTGGTGTTTCGCAGTCGCGACCGGGGCCAAACCTGGGGAGTGATTAGTCCCGAGTTAACCAAAAACGATCCCTCCAAACAACAGGCTGGCGGGTCTCCGTCATCATTGGAAACGTCCGGACAAGAGGCCTATAACACCGTGCATCGCATGGTGGCCTCGCCTGTCAAACAGGGAATTCTCTGGACCGGCAGCGACTGCGGCCTGATTCACGTCAGTACCGACGGTGGCGAAAACTGGAACAACGTGACTCCCCCAGAAATGCTGGACGATTCTGATGTGTATGAACTGGAAGCTTCGCCGCACGACGCAGGTACTTGTTATGTCGCGGTTAGCCGATACCGAACGGCCAACGACTTTCTTCCCTATCTGTTCAAAACAACCGACTATGGCAAGACATGGACCAACCTCAGCAAAAACTTTCCACAAACCGAGATCACTCGCACGATCCGCGAAGACACGGTTCGCCAGGGATTGCTGTTTGTCGGAACGGAAACCGGCGTGTATACGTCACTGGATGATGGCCTGTCCTGGCACAGGCTGAACCTGAATCTGCCAGCGGTATGCGTCCATGACATCAAAGTAAAAGATGAGGACCTCTGTATCGCTACCCATGGGCGAAGCTTTTGGATTCTGGACGACATCAGTCCGCTCCGTCAGATCAGCGAGGATGTCGCCAATAAGTCAGCGCACCTGTACCAGCCGCGAGACCATACACGTCTGGGCCGCACCTGGTGGTCGTTCTACGGTGGTGGCGTTATGGGCGGACAGAAAAACTACTTTGTTCAAAACGGTCGCGTGGGGCATACTTTTATTGAACTGGGTATCGTCAACGGCGAAAAGAAACGAAAGTTTCTGGATGCCGGGGACGCTCGCCCTTATGGCGCGATTATTCACTATCACCTGAGCGAAGATGCCAAGGATGTCAGCCTGAGCATTCTGGATTCCGAAAACCAGCTCATCAAAACCTACGCCGGCGAATCACTGAGTACCAAAGCCGGATTGAACCGGATGATTTGGGATATGAACTACCCGGATGTGGTACAGGTACCGGGAAAACCGCCAGCCGGAATCGCGGTTCAGGCCAAACCGGGAACCTATATCGCGCAGCTGACGGTTGATGGCCAGTCGCAAGAAAAATCGTTTACGGTTTCGATGAACCCCAACGAAACGTGGACTCAGGCCGATGCCGATGCCCGTTTTGAGCTTTGGTGGCGAATTCGAGCCATCGCCGAGCGTGTGAACAAGGAAGTGATCGTTTCCATGGAGATGGCCGAAAAGGCGGGCGAGGATTCTGAACTGGCAAGACGCGCCGCCGAGTTCAGCGGTGCCTTGTTGCCGGTTGGAAAAAACTTGTCGGAGATTGCCAACGAACCGGCCAAGCTGATTTCCAAATTACAAACCGTTCACTGGGTTTTGTGGCACAGCGAAGGCCGCCCTCCCCAATCGGCTTACGACGTTGTCGATACTTTGGAAAAAGAAATCGATGCCGAGTTCGCCGCCTGGAACGAATCCAAATCGGCGGCCCGAGACGAATAGTGAACCAGGTGGAATTCACCATCCAGCCAATTAAAAAGACGGTACAGGTGCTGAGAAAGTAGTTATGGACGTATTGAGTTACGTAGCACTGGCCATGTTATTGTTCATGATTGCGCTGTTGGGAGTGTTCATCTGGTTTCTGGGCGGCATGCCGGGCAGAGTCGCCGTT
The DNA here is from genome assembly GCA_051010855.1 of Pirellulaceae bacterium. Lineage (GTDB taxonomy): Bacteria > Planctomycetota > Planctomycetia > Pirellulales > Pirellulaceae > CAJQPP01. Next base: position 2,394 of record JBPCVB010000697.1, read on the forward strand.
GCCCGCAATCACCCCAGCACCCAGGCGATTACCATGGGCGGCTGGGCGTCTTTGTTGCTGGGGGTGGTGACTTGGCCACTCATCCTGATGTGGGCTTATTCGAATCCTGCTTCAACTGAATTGACTCTTCGCGCGAGGACAAAAACCAGCTGCGCGAAGAAGTTGCCCGCCTGTCCAAAACCGTCGAATCGCTCGCCCGGCAAATCCACGATTCAGGAGAAGCCAACTCATGATTCTCTTGATTGTCCTGGCGTGGTATTGCTCTCTGGCAACGCCCACTTCGCTGAAATCTCTGCAATTGAATTGGAGACCTGTTCTTTATTCGAATTCACCTCCAGTGGCTTGACCCATATCAACGAGAGCTATGCCGAAGCAGCCAACAAGTATCGTGTCGCCGGTCCGCTGGCCCGACTTGCACTTTGGCCTTGTCTCCATCGAATGGGGCGACGATGCCTCACCCTCCGTAATCTTGCAAGCGATCACCGATGACGGTCAGGTTGGATTCGAACGCGAGATATCACTGAAAGAGAAGCAGTGACGAGAAAGTGTCTCGTCACCGCATCAACAACCGGCCAGTACTACTTCAATTCAATCGTGATCTTTTCGATCTCTCCGTTGAACTCATTGCCGTGTTGCGGGTACTCAGGCGAAACCGGCGTGTGGTAGTCCACGCCCACATCGGCCGTCTCATCAGCCGAGAAGACCATTCCCACCGTATTTTCGATTCGACCTTCGGCAACTTTTTCTCCGTTCACGAACAGCACGCCGGTCCCGGCGCCCCCGGCCGTTTCCCCGCCTTCATAGGTGAAGTCAAACCGGATAGCAGCTTTTCCCGCGGGCAACACATCGGAGCCGCCGACGGTGTATCGTTCCCGATCGAACCAGTTG
>JBPCVB010000698.1:0-5297 GCA_051010855.1 Pirellulaceae bacterium
GGTGATGTCCGCAAAGCCCAAAACGGTCTTGTCAGGCAGCCCAACCACTTTGGCCGTTGAAATTTTGGCCTGTCAACACATCAGCGAACTGCCCGTTGTCGATTCCCGGGGCCGGCCCCAGGGAATCATCGACATCACCGACGTGCTCAGTCTCCTGCCACGCAGTTAGTTCTTCCCGCGTCGTTAATGCTTGTCAACGGAACCACGAAGACACCAGGGCACCAGGTGCAGTGAGTGTGTTCGCAACCATCGTGGTTCAAACTTCATCGCCAGAATTCTTGTCCGGCGTTGTCTTAAACAGCCCATATATTTCGAACCCCTCTTCCATGAACTTGCGGATCTCTTCGGGTTTGACGCGTTTGCCTGCAAGATAGTAGATCAGGCGATCGTTGTTGGCCTCCAGAAAAGCGCCTTCGCGTGCCTCAAAAAACTCCAGTTTGTCAGGCACGAACAATTCGCGAATGGCATCCTCGTCAGGCCCGCGCAACAGATAACTCTGGGAAAACTCAGGGTGCGTGTCGAAGTCGATATCTTGCGAACCGAATGCCTGGCCGATCTTGTGAAACAGATGTTCCGGTCGCAATTCGAATTCGGGCAGCGTCAGATTCGGCGATTGAAAACTGATTACCGTCTGTTGATGCGTCTGTTGATGCTGACCACCGCCCGTGTTGTACCGGTAGCCAAAAATCGCCAGATCGATATCGTCACTCTGTCCACTGATCAGATTCTTGACTTTTCGCCCATGTCCTTGTTGAAACAACCGAAAAAGACTCAGCAGTTGTTCCAGTGACGGATCGCCTTTGGGATAGAAATCCAGGCCCATTTCCTCGGCGATGGTCCGCAATTTTTCACTGCGCGCCTGTTCGTATTTATGCACCGCCATCACGATACCAACGACGACTGCAAAAATTCCGACAATGATGAGCAGAATGGTCCAGGACATGTTTACTTCCGCTGGCCAGTCCAGGGTTGGTTTTCCAGTTCCTTCAGATAATCGTCGGTGTCCTTCTTGATGCGGTGCTCGGCATACTCGGAGAAATCCGTGACCAACAAGGAGCGTGCGCTAAACACCATCACCCAGATCATCCAGCTGATGAAGACCAGTTTTTGCAGGAATACCGACTTCAGCGGTATCTCGCGCCCAAACATCACGGCCGCTGCTGTTTCGGTACTGTGATAGATATAGGACACCGTCAGCATGGCCACCGCCACGCTGACCAGCGCTAACCCGAGAGAAGGATTCTCCTTGCTGGTCAACATGCAGCCAGCATGAATGCTCGTGCAAAAAAAGGTCGTGACGACCCAGAAAAACAACGCAACGTAGTGCGCAAAGGGCGAAATATCCACTGGCGAAGAGGCTATTGTGATCAGTAGCAAAGCCGAAACGACGCCGAAGATCGCTGCGATGCTGAGCCAACCGACACGGTCAGCAGCGTGCGTCGGCAAGAACAGGAAAAACGGAATTGAACACAGGCCCAGCAGAATCATGGATCCGTTGAAGATTCGACTGCCGGTTTCATTGTCCTTGTTGTTCAGCGATACTTCGCGGCCGAGATCGCCCAGGTAGTTTTGCGACAGGCGGTAGTTGCTGGTTTGTCTGGTTTCAATTGTGCCGCCCGGATACAGAACCATGGCGATGATCGAGCACACAATGAACTGGGCGACACCCAGAATGGCGACAGCGAAACCAGTTCGCCAGATCTTGATCCAGGTATCAATGTTCATTGCTGTTCAGCACCCGAGGCCAGCCACCACATCCGATTTTTGTCGCATTATCCTCATCGTAGTCGTTTTTGTGACGATTCGCACTACTCCGGGAGCGAACCTGCCGGTCCCCTGACGGTCAGTCATTCATAAGTAGCGGTAGCTTCCAGCTGCCGTATGGAAATGTCCAGGTCGGCGGCTGGAAGCCACCGCTACGGCGTTCACTCATCTGCCTATCCAAGCGGATTCGAAACTTGCCCAGACGCAAACCAAAAATCAAAACCCAACACTCCGGACAGATCAACTCCGACGATGGTGTCGATCCGCGCTACTATTTTGCGCAGGCTCGGCGCAGCCGCAGCAACCATCGCAAGGCGCATCAGTTGTGTCGCCAGGTGGCGGACACGCTGCACTTTGTTCTGCATGGAGATGGATCCAGCGAACTGCTCTCCAGTCTCTCGGTAGTATCGGTTGAGCCTGCGCCGGACACCGCCCGTTTGCTGGTGGTCGTCCAGTCCGATTTGTCGCCGGAAGAGGTCAGGCCGCCCGAAGTCCTTGAGGTACTGGCTCGACAATCCGGCCGGTTGCGCACTGAAATTGCCCGCTCGATTAATCGAAAAAAGACCCCTCAACTGTTGTTCCAGTTGGCCATGCCGACCGTTCCGGATCGCGGGACAGATCACGAAGAGATCGGCTGAATGCTCTGCGCCGATCTCCGCAACCCGGCCGGCCGCGATTACAATGGGCAGCGTTCTTACGCCTTGTGGACCCATTGGATCGTCACATGACCGCATCTCGATCATTGCTTTTGTTGTCTGTCTGGATGTCGTTTGGCTTGTTGGTGGCTGGCGTTTCGTTGGCGCAGGAAAAAGAGGGTGATTCGGTTGACGCCCCCGATTCCGAGCCGTTGCCGACGATTGAAACACTGGCCGCGGACTGGCAGCTCAATGATGGATTTCAGCCCTGGTTTTGGGATGAAGCGGACGGCAAGGTGTGGCTGCGTATCAGCGACTGGGATCGCGAGTTCCTGTTTTCCTACGGATTGTCGACGGGACTGGGATCCAACCCGGTAGGCCTGGACCGTGGTCAACTCGGCGACCAATTTGTCTGTCAGTTTCGCCGAGTGGGCAAAAAGGTCTTTCTCGTCGCGCATAACCTTGACTATCGGGCACTCAGCGAAAACCCAATCGAGCGCCGCGCCGTACGTGAGTCGTTCGCCGAATCAATCCTGTGGGGCGGCGAACTGGCAGCTGAAACAAACCGATCCGTGCTGGTGGACGTGACAGGACTGTTGACCAGTGACTTGCATGGCGTCACCAGGAAGCTGAAAGCGACCGAACAGGGAGAATATTCACTTGACGAAACACGCTGCGGTGTTTTCATTGACCGCAGCAAGTCGTTTCCAATGAATACAGAACTGGAAGCGACTTTGACATTCAGCGGCAGCGAAGCCGGCAATCTGGTCCAGCAAGTCACGCCGTCGCCACAAAACATTACCTTGCGTCAACATGTTTCCTTCGTGCAGCTGCCCGATGACGGGTACCAGCCACGTGTTCATCATCCGCGCTGCGCGTCCATGTTCATCGGCTTCTCCGATTACGCCGCCCCGATCGACGAGCCGTTGCAGAAACGCTGGGTCATCAGACACCGGCTGCAAAAACAAAACCCGGATGCAGCGACGTCACCTGCCGTTGAGCCGATTGTCTACTACGTCGATCCCGGAGCACCGGAGTTGATTCGTGATGCGTTGATCGAGGGAGCCAGCTGGTGGAATGAGGCGTTTGAGGCGGCCGGTTTTGAAAACGCTTTTCGTGTCGAGTTGTTTCCCGACGATGCTGACCCCATGGACGTGCGCTTCAACGTCATTCAGTGGGTCCATCGCTCCACGCGTGGCTGGTCTTATGGCGGTTCCGTGATCGATCCGCGGACCGGTGAGATTATCAAGGGGCATGTTACGCTGGGTTCGCTGCGAGTGCGTCAGGATCGCCTGATTTTCGAAACCATGCCGCAAGTTGCATTGAGTGGAGCCGGTTGTGGACTGATTGGTATCGCCGAAGACACGACACTGGCCCATCTCGACCAGCGGATTGACCCGGTGGAAGTAGCGCTGGCTCGCATCCGTCAATTGTCGGCTCACGAGGTCGGACACACGCTGGGCTTTGTGCACAATTTCGCCGCCAGCACGTATGACGACCGCGCCTCGGTCATGGACTACCCTGCTCCGCGGATTGGTGTGCAGGAAAACGGCGCCCTTGACCTTTCGGATGCCTACGGCGTCGGGATTGGAACCTGGGACAAGTGGTCGGTGGAATATGCCTATCGGGAGTTTCCGGCAGACTCCGATGAGGCAGAACAGCTGGAAGGACTGGTAAACAGCGCGATTGACCGTGGCATGACGTTTGTTTCGGATGCCGATGCGCGGCCAGCCGGTGCCGGTCATCCGGCCGGCAATTTGTGGGACAACGGCGCTGATCCGGTGACCGAGCTGCGGCACGTGATGAACGTGCGTCGCATAGCCCTGAGTCAGCTGGGACCCGATGACCTGCGACCCGAGGAATCGCTTGCCAACATGCAACAGTTGTTGGTACCGGTGTATTTGCACCACCGATTTCAAGTCGATGCGGCTGCCAAGATTTTGGGCGGAGTGGAGTTTTCTTACGCGACCGCCGGCAAGCCCATCGCGATGCAGGTTGTGCCTGAGTCGAAACAGCTCGAGGCGCTACAGGCCTTGCTGGATACGCTAAGTCCGGACGAGTTGTTAATTGCGGATGAATTATGGACGCTGATCCCCCCTCCGCCGTTTTCGGATCACCGCGCTGTCGAGCGGTTTGCTGGTAATACATCCCCGGCGTTTGATCGGGAAACCGCTGCCCGCGTGGCCGCTGATTTGACCATCGGCAATCTTTTGCAACCGCAGCGTGTTTCGCGTATGGGCATGCTGCAGCGAGGCAACACCGAGACCTTTGGACCGCTGGCGTTAATGGTTGCCCTGATCGATTACGCGTGGCGTCCGGTCGGCGAAGGATCGCCGCGGGCCGAAATGGCGCGGATCGTGCGTCAAAGCGTGATGGATCACCTAATGGAATTGGCAGCCAGTAAAGACTCGTCGGATGCGGCCAGGAATGCGGCGCTGTTTGGCATTGAGCGCGTCAAGCAATATCTGGATCAGGCCCAACGCGCGGCGTACGCCGAAGGCCGGTCGTTTATCAGCGGGATGCAGGATCAGATCCGCCGTTTTGAATTGCGACCGTGGCCGACCGCCGAACCGATTCCCGCGCCCCCGTCACCGCCGGGTAGCCCGATCGGTGACGGTTCCAACAGATAATCAAGTAACAAATTCGACGGCCCGCGACACAGAGTTGCTGAATCGTTCCATCGCCTGCCTGGTCACGTTGGTGTCTTGAACGCATACCGACTGCAGTTGCGGAAGTCCTGACAAGTGCTCAAGGCCGGCGTCGGTGACCTGAGTGCCTGATAAGTCCAGACAGGCAAGGGACTTTCCAACTAGATAAACTGGTTCACGAGGTTTTCAAACAATTCCTGACGGCCGCTGGTATTGGGCGTCGATTCGCCCTTCGAGAGCATCACTGATT
>JBPCVB010000699.1:0-3183 GCA_051010855.1 Pirellulaceae bacterium
TTTTCCTTCCCCGCCAGCAACGTTTCCCGACGATTTCCTGAATGCCGGGCCCGCAGAATCCTTCTTTTGCGATGTCAATGAGATCGGTGACGTTTGCTTTACGGAAGGTGGCCGTGGCTGGGTCTATCTCGAAGGCCAGGGAAACTTCAACCTCGACAACCAAATTGTGTTTGACTCACCGCAGGACGAGGCCGATTGGCTGAGCAGCGATATTCAACCCCACGGGATTAACGACAACGGACAGATCATCGTTCGAACCTGGCTGGATCCCCCACGCGGTGCCATTTTGACCCCGGTTGTCCCTGGGCCAGGCATCTCGGTGTCACCAACGAGTGGTCTGGTGACCGACGAATCTGGTAGCCAGACGAGCTTTGATGTTGTCCTGGACACGCAGCCCGCAGCGGATGTAACCATCGGTATCACCTCGGCGGACACGACTGAGGGAACCGTGGATCCTGCCAGTCTGACGTTTACGCCCGCCAATTGGGACAGTCTCCAAATCGTCACGGTAACCGGAGTCGACGACGCAATCGAAGACGGTGATATCGCCTACACGATCATCACCGCAGCAGCGACCAGCGCCGATCCGGAATACAACGGACTCGACGCCGACGATGTCTCGGTCACTAACATCGATGACGACTCGCCTCCCGGTGGTGGCTCGGAAACGTACGACAGTGCCGACACGCCCCTGACCATTCCGGACAACAACTCTGACGGCATTGTGTCCAACATCCTGGTGCTGGATGACTACGAGATCACCAACCTGACCGTGACGCTGGACATCACCCATCCTCGACCTTCGGATCTGGACGTCTACCTGATCGATCCCGCTGGCGGTTTTTCCGTGCAACTGTTCAACTACTCCGGCAACAACATTGTTCCCGACTTCAACGGCACCAGCAGCATGGAACTGTGGACGCTGGAAGTCTACGACACGAAAAAGAAGAAATTCGGGACGCTGAACGGCTGGTCGATCACTGTTGATTTCGATTAACCGTCCGTCGGCAGCACGAACCCCCCTGTCCCCCCTTTGAAAAAGGGGGGAACTGGCGCCGATGAAAGACCAGCTAATTCGGAAAGTATGGCTGCGTTCGCGGCACCGCCCGTCTGCAGCACGAACCCCCCTGGCCCCCCTTTGCAAAAGGGGGGAAATGGACCGCCGTTGTCCGTCTGGAATAGTCGGACCTAACAGGCACAGACCGACTTGTTAACGCTGGTCGTCGTCCTGTGAATCCGACTCTTCGCCTTCCTCCTTGTCGGATGCCGGGAGTTCCGGTTCTTCGCCAGTTTCCTTGAAATGGGCAAGCCACTCGCTGGCTGCCTCCAGGCCGGGTTCGAAGCCCCAGGGCCCGCGGGCGGCGGCGACGGCGAGGACACCGTCCGTGCGCACCAGAAAGACGCGGTCGGGCCAGGCCTTGTAGGCTTCATTGACGGCGTTGTCCATGCCGTCAATCAAGCACGGAATGGTCAGCTGTTTTTCGTCCAGCAACATCTGCGCAGTCGTGCAGCGTTCACCATAATTCGTATGCTCGTTGATTCCTTTTTCCCTGGCATATTCAACCGGCCAGTTGCCGTCGGCGGCGTGGGCTTCATTGATGTAAACCATGCGGAACTCGGCGACGTCCTTGTAATCCTGAAACATCTGTTCGATCGTACCGACCGAATTCAGGAACGGTGGTCACGTGTAGCTGCCAAAGATCAACACCACCGGTTTTTGATCCCTGAATTCCGCCAGATCGGTTTCCGAGTCCCCGTCCAGAGATTTCAGCGTAAAGGTCGGTGCAACGTCGCCGACCTTGAGCGCACCTTCTTCCGGCCTGCGATTGCCCCGTCGACCTCGCCTGCTTCCGGAGTCGTCACCGGCGGCAACACCGCCCATGAGTCCTTGCACGGCCTCCATGCGATTTTCAAATTCCTCTGCGGAAAGCGAACCGTCCTTGTCTGTGTCCAGTGCCTCCATCAATTCCTTGTGCTTGTCAAAGTCTGTAAGCTTTCCGGAAACATAGGTCTCCATTTCGCTGGCACTGACTTTGCCATCTTCGTCCGCATCAGCTTCACCAAATCCTCCTTGTCCCAGCGCCGTCGAGCTGGCCAGCAGCATCGTCAGAAGAAGAACATAAGGAACCATCAACCGGCGCTTGTTCATATCTGATCTCCAATCTCGAACCAGGTGTCAATTTTTGCGATTCGCAAGGTTGTTTGTATCAGAAACCAACTGGAAATCCAGAATCACAAAGTTGTCACCCGACAACTTTTCAGGTTTTCGGTTGCCACTAACGCTCATTTCGGCCTTCGAAATTCCTTGTTGCTGCGGCTCCGTGTTAAACAAAACACTTCTGACTTCGAAATTCCCGGTGCCTTGTGTCCTTTGCGATCTCTGCGTTTGGAAGCTGCGCAACACAACGCAGAGTGCGCTGAGAACACAGAGGCTGTACAATTGAAACTGCAAAGCCACGACTATTTGGCGCGCGACACAGCCTTGCGTGTGTAGCATTGGCACACTTAACCAGAAACCCGAGGGAAACTTCGATGCCCTGTATCAAAACCATTTTTGCTCTCGTGCCATTGATGCTGGCCATATTCGGTTGCGCGTTGCACCAGGCACAAGCGCAGGAACTTCGTTTGCCGGATCACATGAACGTGATAGCCGTCAAGTACTCCGAAGATGGTGAGTCAATCATTAGCCTTTCGACATCAACAAAAGTGTTCGTGCGAGTCTGGAACGCCCGGACCGGAAATCTGGAAAGCGAACTCCCTCTGGAAACTGATGTTCATGGCAACCGTTTCCTGATATGCACACCGCGGCTTAGTGGTGACGGGAAACTGGCGGTCGCCTGTCCCGGAGGCATTGCGCAAGTGTGGGACACGGAAACCGGCAAGGGGCGTGAAATCGCATTGCGGGAGAACATTGGCATCAGCCACATGGCCATATCCCCGGATGGCAGCCTCGTTGCAATGGTTCATGGTGGATTCCTGGGCGGGGGACGGGACGTATCTGTAAGTGTCTGGGATGTAACTACGGGCTTGCAATTGCACGCTTGGCGACACACTGGAGGTTTGGATCTTAAAGACGTGGCGTTCTCCCGTGACGGAAAGTTGGTCTGTACGGCGAGTCAGGAAAACGGAGCCATGGTCTGGGATGTCGAATCCGGAGCATTGGTGCGTCATATCCAAAATGAC
>JBPCVB010000700.1:0-9328 GCA_051010855.1 Pirellulaceae bacterium
GTACCTACACCGGAATTATCGCAACCAGACCCGACGAAGAACTTGACCTAAAAGAAATCGAAAGTCTTCTTAACAAAGTTGTTGACGAAATCGACGATGCGCCCAACCGCGTCCGCTACACCATGAATGGATTTGTCATCGCCGTCGGCTCTTATGTCAAACCGCTGGTCAAGGAAGCCAGGGCGACTGCAAAAAAGATCGGCAAGGTCGAAGTTGAAATGGGATCGACGTCTTGCAAGGTTCCGCTGGCCACTGAATATATCACCAAGGTCGAAAAGGCGGGGCGTGTTGGCAAGAAGCGAAAAACCATCCGTTGTTCCTGATCGTCGGCAGGCAAGGCCGGTAGGACGTTTCTGGCCCGTCTGTTAAAACCACGGCATGATCATTGCTATTCAACTGATGGCGGGCTTCATTCTGCTCATTATCGGCGCCGAATTTCTCGTGCGCGGTGCCGGTGAGCTGGCCCTGCTGTTCGGGATGACGCCATTGGTCATCGGTTTAACAGTCGTGGCGCTGGGCACCAGCTCTCCCGAATTTGCCGTTAGCATTCAAAGCGCGATGGCTGGCAAGGCGGATCTGGCGGTTGGCAACGCAGTGGGCAGCAACACCCTAAACGTGCTGCTGATTCTCGGTCTCAGTGCGATGATCATTCCGCTGTCTGTGAGATCGCAGGTGGTCAAGCTGGACGTGCCGGTGATGGTTGCAGCTACCATCGTGCTGTTGCTGGTCGCCAACGATGGCGAAATTTCCCGCATCGAAGGCATCTGCTTTCTGGTAGCCCTATCCTGTTATTTGATCTATCTGATTCGAATTGGACGACGGGAAGCCTTGCAGGAACAGGCCGCTTACCTGCAAGAATCACCGGAACGCATTATTTCTGAGGAAGATCGTATACCGACAAGGCACAAGATTGCGTTGCAGGTAGGACTGGTCGTCGGAGGGTTGATTTTGCTGGCCGTCGGCTGTCGCTTGTTCGTGTTTGGCAGCTCGTCACTCGCCAGAGTGCTGGGCGTGTCGGAACTGATCATCGGTTTGACCGTCGTTTCAGTCGGCACGTCACTTCCTGAACTGGTTACTTGCGTCATTGCCAGTATTCGAGGCCAACGCGATATGGCGGTCGGTAACATCGTTGGCAGCAACCTGTTCAATATTCTGGGGGTGTTGGGGCTGACATCCGTGATTGCCGAGGGCGGATTGCCGGTCGCCAGTCAGGCGATCGGCTTCGACATTCCGGTTACCCTGGCTGCGGCAGTGATTTGTCTGCCGATCTTCTTTACCGATGCCGAGATATCCCGCTGGGAAGGCGGATTGATGTTCGTCTTGTACCTCTGCTATGCCGCCTACCTTGTGCTGTCGGCCAACCAGATGGAAGTTACCGATACATTTGCAAACGTGGTGCGATACGCCGTCATTCCGGTCACAGCCTTGCTGTTGATCGGCTCCACATTGTGGAGTCTGCGTGGCGGATGGAGAAAAAATCTGTCTGGATAGTATCCTTTCCCGGATCGTTAGTCATGAAGTTACTGCTGTTTAGTGATATCCATTGCAGTCATTCCGCAATCAGCCACCTGATTGCGCGTTCCGCAGACGCGGATGTACTGGTCGGAGCAGGTGATTTCGGGACGATGCGTCGAGGACTGGCTGAAACGTTGCAACCATTGCGCGAGATCGGTCGCCCTCTGGTACTCGTGCCCGGCAACGCCGAGTCCGATACCGAGTTGCGTGAAGTCGCCGACTGGTCGGGTGCCCATGTCCTGCATGGAAACGGAGTCCGCCTTGATGGCTGTGATTTCTTCGGATTGGGAGGTGGAATTCCTGTGACGCCGTTTGGTAGCTGGAGTTTCGATCTGGATGAAGACGTTGCGCGGGACCAATTGAAAGACTGTTCGTCCGGCGGCGTGTTGGTAGTGCATTCACCTCCATTTGGCGCCGTTGATTTATCATCGCGGGGCGAGCATCTCGGCAGCCAGGCAATCCGCGAAACCGTGCTGGACAAGCAACCGGTATTGACGGTTTGCGGCCATATCCATGACAGCGCGGGACGTTGGGAAAAACTTGGCGAGACGACCGTCGTTAATGCCGGACCCGCCGGAATTCTCTGGGACCTGACCGCCAACGTCGCCCTGGACGCAAACACCTCCTGATCGAACCGGAAAGTGCCTTTGGACATGGCTGCAGCGGTCTGGATCCTGCTCGCTTTGTTGGTGGCGTGTATCGTCGTACAAACGGTGCTGGTTCTGATGTACGTGCGAGCGCTGCAAACGGGTGCTGCGGCAAAAAACCCGGATCGCAGCTGGCAACCGCCTGCCATGGTGGTGTTGTGTCTGCGTGGTCTTGATCCGCACTTGCGCGATTGTCTCAACGCGCTGGTTGGACTTGACTATCCTGTTTACCGCGTGGTTTGCGTGCTGGACCATGAGCAGGATCCCGCGCGGCAGGTGCTTGAGGAATTCGAGACTCACGAAAGGATAACCATCGTAGTTGCCGGTCCTCCCAACGGGCGTTGCAGCCTGAAATGCAATTCATTGATTCATGCTGCAAAATTGGTTAAGGAAAATGAGGAAGTGATCGCACTGGTCGATGCAGATGGCGTCGTGGACGCTCACTGGCTCAGCGATCTGATAGCGCCATTGCGGGATGACAAGTTCGCCGCCAGTTCGGGCAATCGCTGGTACACACCGGAAACAAGGGATGCCGGCACTATGGTGCGTTATCTATGGCACGTCGCAGCTTCGGTATTGATGTATTGTCTGCGTATTCCGTGGGGAGGCTCATTGGCCATCCGCACCAGCTTTTTGCATTCCGCGCAACTCGTGGATCGTTGGGCGGAGCTGCTGTTTGAAGATACACCCATGCTGCGAATGGCCCGACGACAACAATTCCGTATCGCCCTGACGCCACACGTGCTGGTTCCCAATCGCGAACGCATCTCATTGCCCAGGGCCAGACGCTGGATTGCGCGTCAACTATTAACGATTCGCCTGTATCATCCGGCGTTCGGAGTCACCGTGTTGCATTGCCTGGCAACCTTTGTAGTAATTCTCGTCGCGATGGTGCTGCTTTTTGTCAGTCTGTTCACCGGGCCGTTGCTGGCAGCGATCGTTTTGACAGCCGGATTGCTGATTTATCTGGTGTTTTACCTGATCGCTTTGCGGACGATCGAATCCACGGCCCGTTTAGCGTTAGGTAAAAGGCACAGCGATCTGCCGCCACCGGCGCGAATCACTCCGCGACTCATCGGAAACATCGTGTTGACGCAAGTCGTGTATTTGCTGGCGACGGTTGATGCCTTCTTGTGCCGCTCGATTTCATGGCGCGGAATACGGTACCGGATCGCCGGTCCACGTGCGATACAGATGGACGAATATCGGCCAATGAAAGACGTCTCGCCTGCGGCAGCTGCGTCCACAGAATCCATTGAGGATTGAACTGGCTCGTTGGCCAACGCTGCTATGTTTGCTGAAGATGTTGCTGCGGCACGCGATGATTTTCCAGCAAGTTCGTCAGTTCGGACGGGTTCGGTGCTGGCGATTCGAATTGGACGAGTTGTTTCGCATCGAAACTGAACCTGGCTTCGCCGTTGCCTGCCAGACCGGGTTCGACGGTCACACTGTGAACACCACGCACCAGCGTCCAGTCACCTCCGCCTGGGCCAACAATTCGCACATGGCATCGGCTTGATTGACAGGATCCATTGGACCCGTTGCGTTTCTCCGGCACTTGCCACCAGTTCGCGATGGCGTCGATAAGCGAACGATGATCGGGCACTGCGATTGGCTGCGGCCTGGACTTGCCCCATTGATCAGCGATGCCAAAATCCAGGTAACGATGGATGCTGTCTGAATCGATGACCGGACAAGGAATATGACCGGCGAATTCTCGCATATTGGTGGTGTCGAATTCGGGATCGGTTGATTCGTACTGTTGGTAGACCGTGATGTTGTCGAGGATCGTTTGGGCAAATGCCGGTTGCTCGTGGTCGGCCTCCACACCCTCTTCGCGAAATTCAACGCCCGTCGCCCGGTAGTACTTCACCAGGGAGGCGATCAACTCCCTCGGGGTGATTCTCTGCACAGGTGCCAGATGATACGTGCGCCCGTGCGCTTCGGGGTTAAGAAACAAACTGCAAAAGACGTCGGAAACCCAGTCGACGGTCACGACATTACGTGGCGTGTCCGCGGTCATTGGAATCTGGACCGGCAGGTACAGATTGCCATTGGCATCCCGTTCATGTTGGGGGACCAGCAGCGAAATCAGACGCAGATAAACATAAATGCCGTGGTAGCTGCTGGTGTAACCAGTGACTGAATCACCGGAAATGGCGACCGGTCGATAAATCGTCACCTTGTCAAAAGCCGTGGACTGTCGAACCAGTTGCTCGGCTTCAAACTTTGAGCGTTCGTAGTCGTTACGGAATTCCTGTTGGCAGTCGAAATCGGATTCGAGAATCTTGCCAAATCGATCGCCGCAAACATAGGCGGTCGATACTTGATGAAAATTCCGTATGCCGGTTTGTTCCGCCATTGCGATCGCGTTCCGCGTGCCTTCCAGGTTGGTTATCCACGGTTCCTGGTCACGACGGGTTTCATGAAATCGCAGAATGGCGGCGTTATGAATGATCGAATCACAATGATCAGCGAGCCAATGTCGGTCCTGCTCTTTCAGGCCCATGCCGGGCTGGGTCGTGTCACCTTCCAGAACGACCGGCCTCGCCAGACTGTGTCCGGCCGCGGACTCCCAATGTTGCAGAATTCTCTCCACGCGCTGGCTGGCTGTCTCGCGACGTGTTGGGCGAACCAATACGGCAAGACGTACGCCGGCACTCAGCAAGTCACGCATGAGATAGCGGCCGACCAGTCCGGTAGCGCCGGTCAGCAGCGTATAACCCGCGTCCCGGTCGCGGAATGGCTTGATTTGTACCTCGTTCAAATCCCTGTCCTCATCGGCCAATGACTGGCTGACGTTTTCGGTGAGAGGTGGCCGACAAGATCAGATTAATCAAATCAACTGCATTCGATAGGGGGCAACGGTTAAAATGGCCTTCGGTACCCGGCGTTTCGGATGATTCATCCGGATAAACCAATCGATCGTCATTTTTTGTTCGCCTTTTGTTCAACTGTCCGATGTCATGCATGGCAAAAAATCCTGGGTCTGATGATCGCGCTGGTCACCGGGTCGGCGCTCTCGATCACCATCCAAATGATCACTATTCAAATTGCCGATCATCGCCAGGCAATCCAGTTTCCTGCAACGGTTAGTGATTCGCCGGTTTCGGCAGACGATGTAACGGAAGGCTGGATCGGCCTGTTTGACGGTCATTCCTTGTATGGCTGGCGAGCTGAGTCCGAGGCAAATTGGCGGGTGGAAAATGGTGTGATTTGTGTTGATCAGGGCGAACCGGGACTGTTGAGAACCACCAGTCAATTCGACGATTTCGAGTTGCGTCTGGAGTTCTCTTCCTCGGACACCACGGACAGTGGTGTGTTGTTGCGCACCAGTCCGCGTCCACATGATCCGGCGAGTGATTGCTATGAAATCAACATTTCTGCCACGGACAATCGATTCGTTACCGGGTCTCTGGTGGAGCGGATAGCCGCCACAGCATACCCAACCACCAACGATTTCAACCTGCTGGAAGTATCCGTGAATCAGGAAAGTATTCGCGTCTGGATCAACGGCGAGGCCATCACGGACTACGTCGATCCGCGGCCCCTGGGGCGTGGCTTTATAGGATTGCAGTTTGCGGCGGGTGAGGCACGATTCCGCAATATCGCCTTGCGTCCGCTGGGTCTGGAGACGCTGTTCAACCACCAGGACCTGACGGGTTGGTTGCCGCACGGTGAGTCTGGTTTTCATGCGATAGTTAATGAATCCGGCGATTTGACAATTGCCGGGGCGGGGTATGTTGAGTCCGACGGTCAGTTAACCAACGGTATTATTCAGGGCAAGTGTCTGATCTCAGCGAAAGGCAATTCGGGAGTTTTCTTTCGGTGTGTTCCGGGTCAGGCCATGAACGGTTACGAAAGTCAGATCGACAACGGCTTCGAGGCGGATCGCACGCGGCCATCCAACGCCGGTACTGGAGCAATTTTTCGCCGCACCCAGGCACGACGGATCGTGAGTGATGACCAGTTGTGGTTTGCCAAGACCATTGTCGTCGAGGGGCCGCATATGAGCGTCTGGGTCAATGGTTATCAGGTGACCGACTGGTCAGACCAGCGACCTCCCGATGACAACCCGCGTCGCGGTCGACGACTGGAATCCGGAACCATCCAGTTGCAGGGACACGACGCCGAAACTACCGTCCGTTTTCGCGAGCTGGTGTCGCGTGAAATGGCACCGCGTCGGTACTGATCGAATTGACAACGCATGTTCCAATACCTTTTGCGAAATCCAGGCAAACCGATTCCGGTGGATGCTCCTCCGGGCGCGGAAATATTTTTTTATCACCAAAAGAGTGGCATGCGCGCTATCCTGTTCGCGCTGGTCATGGCCGGCATCGTCGAGATGACCGCGCTGCATTACTTCCTGTCATTGTGGAATCACTGGGTGGCGTGGACTGCGACCTTGTCCACGTTGTGGGTCGTGCTGACGATTCTGGCACAGATGCGTGCAGTCGGTTGCAGGCCAATTCTTGTTACCGACGATCACCTGAACGTACGCAACGGCATGTATGACCTCGCCGAAATTCCACGCTCGGCAATCGAGCGAGTGGAAGTAACGGGTCGCGATCCGAAAAAAGATTCAACGCAAGACAAGCCGCTGCCGGGCTGCATTCCCGTAAGCCACAACGTGATTGTGTGGCTGAACAAGTCACTTGAAGCGACACTGCTGTATGGCAAAAAGCGAGACTTTCAGGTTGCCCTGCTCTTTGTCGACGACCCGCAACGCCTGGCCAGTCTATTGAAAACCGATGACGCGGCTTTAACGGGGTAACCCCTTCCGTTTAAAGCTCTTGATCGCCTTCTCACGGTTCTTGTAGATCTTGAAGATCTTGTCCATCCGCGTGATCTTGAAGACCTCCGCGATGTTCTTGGACAAACCGCACAGAGCCAGTTCAACCTTGTCCTGCTCGCAGCGTTTTCGGAACTTGACCAATTCCCCGATGATGGCCGAGGTCATCATCGTGACGCGGGAAAGATCAAGGACTACGAACTCCTGAGTCGTACTGTCGATGTACGCGTTTAGTTCCGTGCTAACTTCCTTGACGGCCACTTCATCGAGAATGGTACTGGCCTGAAAAATGAAGACGATTACATCGTCAACGACTTCGGTGGCGATTCTGGCCATGTGAATTCGGGTCCAGATTTTAGAGGGGGGTAACTTGGCTGCGACGGCCAAGTATCACGTTACCGCATCAGCGGCGGATTTCAACCAGATTCCGGGCAAATTGAGTACGACTACGCGGTATCACTGCACGGATTGCCAGCTAACTGGTTTTTTGCAGACCGCGCAAAACCCGGGGCAACGGGAAGTGAACACTCTCCTCACGCACCGTGCGCACCTCAACGCTCGCATCAAAACGGTCACGCAGCCAGTCGACACATTGTTCGACCACCGTTTCCGGTGCACTTGCACCGGCAGTCACCAGCACAGTTTCATCACCATTGAACCATGCCGGATCGATATCATCGGGACCGTCGATCAGAAAGGCGGCAACGCCACTGTCGTCCGACAGTTCGCGCAGTCGTTGGCTGTTGGAACTGTTTTGGCTGCCCAGCACCAGACAAACGTCAGCTTCGGCCGACAATTTTCGCACAGCATCCTGGCGATTTTGGGTTGCGTAACAAATATCGTCCTTGGGCGGATTGACCAGATTGGAAAACCGGCCGCGCAGCCTGTCAATTATGCGATTGGCGTCATCGACTGACAGTGTGGTCTGCGTCAGATAGGCGACCCTGGCATCGGCAGGCAATTCCAGCCGGTCCACATCTTCGACACTCTCGATCAACTGCATGGCATCGGGAGCTTCGCCCATTGTGCCGATGACCTCGTCATGCCCTTCGTGGCCGATGAGAAAACTTGTGTAGCCTTCTTTGGCGTACTTGATGGCCTCCAGATGCACCTTGGTCACCAGAGGACAGGTGGCGTCGATGGCGTTCAACTTGCGGTCGGCGGCAATCTGCCTGACTTCCGGCGAAACCCCGTGAGCTGAAAACAACAAGTTTGATCCCTCAGGCACCTCCGACAACTCATCCACAAACGTCACACCGCGGTCCCGAAATGAATTAACCACGTATTGGTTATGGACAATCTCGTGAAAGACGTAGATAGGCGGGCCAAAGGCCTGCAACGACAGTTCGAGGCTCTCGATTGCCATGTTGACGCCCGCACAAAATCCACGCGGGCTGGCCAAAAGTACTTTCATCTTGGAATTCTCCTCCGTGTCATCATAATCAACCGAAGTCCAGGCGACGAGACAACCTGATAATCTGACCCAACCTCGCCCGGGGGGCCTCAAACGCAAAAACCAAAAAGCGTGCATTGCCAAGTTCGGGAACCATCATGACATCAAACACCGAAGAAAAAAAACGTGTGCTGCCACCGGTCACATTGGATGAAAGTTACCGGCTGTGCCAGCAGCGTGTGCATGAGGATCTGGGATCGCATCGCTGGATACTGGGAAATTTGGCGCGGGAACAAAGGCCGCACGTTTATGCGGTGCTGGCCCTGTCGGTGCGTTCAGCAAGATTGTGCGATATCCATCTGGGATGCAATGCCAGGCTCGAGTTGCTGGATGATTTGCGCGAGGATTTCCGCAACAACTTCATGGAGGAAGAATCGACCGACCAGTTCCCTGCCCTGCTGGATACGAGAAACAGGTTTGAGATTCCCGAACAGTATCTGCACGACATTGTTGCAACGGCGGACATGTGCGTACGTATTGACCGTTTCAGCAGTTTCGACCAGTGGCTGCAACTCGGCTGTCGTATGGGCGGCGGAACGCTCTTGTCATTGATTCCGGTGATTGGTGCGGAGCACAAGGACTATGAAGCTGCCGCAATGTCGTGTGGACAGGCCATCTGGCTGACGCATTTGCTTCGTGACATCTGCGACGAAATACAAAAACTGGAATACTTCCTGCCGACTGAGGATCTTGATGAATTTGGCGTCGACCTCAGCAAGCACAATCCGTTGCGACCGGACAAGGCCTTGTTGCGACTTATCCGATTGAATGTCGAACGTATCGAGAAACTGTTTGAGGAAGGTGGGCAGTTGGTTCGGTATCTGTCGCGGGACGGTCAGCGGATATTAAAGTCATTGATCTCGATGTACTGGACCCTGTTGATGAAGATCAAGTTGCATCCCGAGCAGGTCCTGCAATCCC
>JBPCVB010000701.1:0-11890 GCA_051010855.1 Pirellulaceae bacterium
GATTACCGCGATGCCGGGCAGAAGATTGCCGTGCTGTCGCAGTTGCCGGACGTCATCTCTCGGGCCGCCAACGACACCGATCTGCATGTTCAGATAGTGAACATACTTATGACGGGTATCCGCCGCGCGACAACGGTCGGCATCGTGCGTCATGTCGATCACGACAAAGCCTCGGAAGTCATCCATTGGGATCAGCGACTTGTGACCAGCGGAGACTTCCAGCCCAGTGGCCAGCTGATTCATCGTGCGGTGGAATCCGGTGAAACGGTTTTGCACCTTTGGAAGACCGGCGGCCAGTTCGGCGCTGATCAAATGACGGTGTTGCGAGACGGTGATTGGGCCTTTGTCTCACCCTTGCCAGGTGCGGCGGCTGAAGGCATGGCCATCTACGTGTCCGGCAACTACGACTTGAAGGGCGATTCGGATCCCAAATCCGATCCGCTGGATCTGCATGACGATATCAAGTTCACCGAACTCATCGCCACGACGCTGGCCAACCTGCGGCAGGTCCGACGTCTGGAACAGAACCAGGCCAGCCTGCGTTCCTTTTTCTCGCCGGTAGTGCTGGATGCTATTGCCACGCAGGACCCGGACAAGGCCCTGTCGCCCCGTGAATGCGAAGTCTCGGTTTTGTTCTGCGACCTGCGTGGTTTCTCGCTACGCTCCGAAGAGTACGCCGAGGACTTGCCCGAGCTGCTCAATCGTGTCAGTGGAGCTCTCGGAGTGACGACGAGCGAGATCCTGGGTGAACGTGGAGTCGTGGGGGATTTTCACGGTGACTCAGCGATGGGATTCTGGGGCTGGCCACTGGATCAACCCGACCGCGCCATGCGGGCCTGCCGTGCGGCATTGCAAATCCAGCAGGAGTTTGCGCGGTTTGCCAGCGAACCGGAGCATCCGCTAAACGATTTTCGTATCGGCATGGGAATCGCGACGGGCAATGCCGTTGCCGGGCGCATCGGCACTGACGACCAGGTCAAGGTCACCGTGTTCGGCCCTGTCGTCAACGTGGCCGCGCGTCTGGAAACAATGACTGCGAGAATGCGGGCGGCCATTCTCGTTGATCAGCGCACCGATCAGCTCATTCGCGTGATGCAAAAGTCCGACGATCTCCCTTCCCTGCCCCGTGTGCGTCGGCTGGCCATCATCAAACCATTTGGCATGAACAATTCGATTGCGATCAGCCAGGTATTGCCCCCGGCCGATGATCCGGGCGCCCTGGATGCCCAGGCCATTGAAACCTACGAGCGTGGGCTGGATGAATTCACGGCAGGCAACTGGGAATCGGCCTTTGAGCTGTTGCATCAGGTTCCCGCTGACGATCAGGCCAAGGATTTCCTGACGGTGTACATTGCCCAGCACAATCGCACTGCCCCGCCTGACTGGCCGGGCTTTATTGCCCTGCAGCAAAAATAGCGTGGCGGATCCAACGACTTGCCGCGATGTTTTTTTGCGTCGTCGTCAGACCGCGGATAGAATTTCGCTGTTGGGAACGGGATTCCGATTGTGGAAGTTGCAGGACCATGAGTGCGACCAGTAAAAAAATTGAAAACCAGACTGCCGATCAGGTGCAGTTGATCTCATCCATCGATCGGCCGATTGAGGAGTTTACGTTTCTCCGGCGCTCGCTGCTGTTCGCAGAATTGTCCATGGTCGCCTACATGCACCCCGACGAATGTTCGCGAGCTGCCGCCAAACTGGGCTTCAGGTCGGGCAAGTTCGTCAACAGCGACGGTGCCCAGGCTTATGTGTTCACGACCGAACACGATTGCGTCGTGGCTTGTCGAGGGACCGAGCCCAACGAATGGAACGATATCCGCGCTGACTTGTACGCGGTTCTGGCGTTGGCCGAAACGGTGGGTCGGGTGCATCGCGGTTTCAAACAGGAAGTCGACGACTTGTGGGATCATTTGCAGGGACTGCTGCAGGACAACTCATTGCCTCTGTGGTTTACCGGTCATTCACTGGGTGGCGCCATCGCCACGATTAGTGCGGGCCGATGTTTTCTGTCGCACATCGAATCAGAACCGCGTGAGATTTACACGTATGGCAGCCCGCGGATAGGCAACAAGAGATATGTGAACCACGTCCCGGTTCCCCTGTTTCGCTGGGTACAGAACAACGATGTCGTGACGCGAGTGCCACCCAGTTGGCTGGGGTACCGTCACGCCGGACAGGAGTTTTACATTGACCACCAGGGATCGGTGGTTCAGGTGTATGGATGGCGTCGGGCCAAGGACCGCCTCAAGGGATTTTTCAAAGGCCTGACCCGTTGGCGCATCGACCATTTCAGCGACCACCTGATGGGTGGTTACATTTCGGCGATCGATCGCGCCACGCGTCAGGGCGGAGACGCGGACACCATGCCGGACGGATTTACCGTGGAACGCAGTAACCTGTCACAACCATGAACGAATCATCGGACAATCCCCAAATCGATCCACGCGAGCTGCAACAGGCGCTGGAAAACGTGTTGCCGGACACGGCACCGGTGATCGAGGAGGAGCTTCAGATCCGAATCGACGAGTCATCGTCACGAACCCGAAATGATGATCGTTACCTGGCACGGTTCTTTGGCATTTGCGTTGCCATGATCGGCCTGGTGACGGTGCTGCCGGCCATTTACAACTGGGTCACTACGGCCAGCGGCGACGAGTTCCAGTCGGTCGCCCGCTGGGCCTGGCTGCTGGGGTTTTTCGGAGCGCTGCATCTGGTGTATTCGCTGTTTGCTATTCAGATCGCCGATTACGGGGCGCTCGATGCCCTGGCCGGTTTTCTGCTGGTGGTCACCTGCATCTACGGTTTCATGGGTATGTCACTGATGCTGGATGACGGCAGCGGAAAGGTCACGAGTTTTCTGCAAGTGTCGCTGGTGATGAAGACCCGGGCCACCATGTGGTGTGGTGTGATGTTCGCCATCTCGGCACTGGCATGTTACCTGTTTGGGCGTGAAGCCCTGATTTGGCGCCGGCGTCAATCCGCCGTGCGAGTGTGACAGGATGGTGATACCGAACCGGGAAGCGACGTTGATTCTGGTGCCAACCGAGATCGAACGGCAGCATCTCCTGCCGCAGTTTTCAGAACACTATCACCTGCAACTATGCGGTTTCGGTCCGATTGTCTCGGGGATCGAGGCCACCGGATTGCTGGCTGGCGGCAACTATCAGAGTGTGGTTCTGGCCGGAATTGCCGGCACCTACGACGTCGACGTGTTGCCTGTTGGTTCCGCCTGCAGCTTCCGGCAAGTGGGTTATTACGGGATCGGATCCGGAGAAGGCCCTGATTACCGCAGTGCGCGAGAACTGGGGGTTGAACAGCCCGCCCTTGAAAACGGTGTGGCCTGTTACGACTCTCTGTCCCTGAATCCTGCGGCTGCAGGCGATTGTCATGACGAATTGTTGACGGTATCCACCGCTGCATCCAACGGCCAGCAGGTACAGTGGCGCAGGGATGCGTTTCCGCACGCTCAGGCTGAAGACATGGAAGGTTTTGCAGTTGCCCTGGCTGCAGCCAAATTCGGTCTTGCCGTAACCGTCATACGGGGAATCTCGAACGAGGCGGGTGACCGCGATCATGCAACCTGGGAAATCGGCCCGGCGATGCGAGCAGTTGGCGACATGCTCATGAAGCACCTCTCGGTTGACTGAATTTGCAGGGTGTTGGGTGTGTGATCCGTCTTGGATGCATGATTCAAGTCAGCCCGATTAAGTCTGAGCGTCCTGGACGCTACAATCTGTGGCTTGATACGTATCGAAACAGGCCGAAAGGAACGGAACTGTGAAACGCTTGCTCGCGTTGTACCGCAGCACGCTTGGCAAAAAGGCCATCGTGGCCGTCACTGGCATCGTCATGATCGGTTTTCTGATCGGTCATGTAGCCGGCAACCTGAAAATTTTCCTGCCGCCGCTGGAAGATGGCACGCCCGATATCGATCACTACGCGGAATCACTGCGTACCATCGGAGTGCCTTTCGTGCCTTACGAAGCGGTGTTGTGGGTTGCGAGATTTGTTTTGCTGGGCTCGCTGGTCCTGCACGTCTTGTGCGTCATTCAATTGTCATCCACCAACGCTACGGCGCGGGAAATCAGCTACAGCAAACGCAAGTTCGCAACGGCGACATCACCGGCCCGCTGGATGATGTTTACCGGTCTGTACCTGCTGTTTTTCATTATCGTGCATATACTGCATTTCACGCTGGGCGTCATTGAGCCGTCGCAATTTGAGCACGGACGTGTATTTGGCAATTTGCAGGCCGCCTTTACACGGGCGCCGTGGGCGCTGTTCTATGTCGTTAGCATGGCAGTGGTGGCATTGCATCTGTATCACGGCGCGTGGAGCCTGTTTCAATCGATGGGTTGGGACAATCCGGATCGCAACCGCGGAATACGTCGATTCGCTGCCGGACTCGCAGTCGTGTTATTCATAGGTTTTATTGCCGTGCCCACGGCCTACCTCACCGGCATCGTCAAGTTGAATCAGGACGAGTCAGCCGCCTCACACATGCACGACCGGAATTCCACAGGTGCCACTACTGGCTTGTCCAGCAGTGCCGAGCAGGGCAAACACAACGAGGAAAACTGATGAAGCTGGAATCCCATATTCCCAACGCGCCAATCGAGGAAATGTGGAGCACGCACCGCGAACATTTGCGGTTGGTCGGTCCCCGCAATCGCAGCAACTATCGCATCATCGTGGTGGGTACTGGCTTGGCAGGTGCAGCCGCGGCCGCTTCGATGGGTGCCATGGGTTACAAGGTCGATTGTTTTTGTTTCCAGGACAGTCCTCGACGTGCACACAGCATTGCGGCCCAGGGCGGCATTAATGGTGCGAAGAACTATCGCAACGACGGCGATTCGGTATACCGCCTGTTTTACGATACGCAAAAGGGCGGTGACTTTCGCGCTCGCGAGGCCAATGTCTGGCGACTAGCCGAAGTCAGCGCGAACATTATCGACCAGGCAGTGGCCCAGGGCGTGCCATTTGCACGCGAATACGGGGGCATGCTCGCCAACCGGTCTTTCGGTGGCGTGTTGGTGGAGCGCACATTCTATTGCAGGGGTGAAACGGGCCAGCAATTGCTGCTGGGAGCCTGTTCTTCGCTGGCACAGCAGATCAACACCGGCAATGTGCGTATGCATACCCGCACCGAGGTGCTGGATGTTGTGATCATTGATGGACGGGCCCGCGGCATCATCACGCGAGATTTGGTCACTGGCGAAATCAAGTCGCACGCGGCGCACGCCGTTGTACTGGCGACCGGCGGCTACTCGAACGTCTATTTCCTGTCCACCAATGCCAAAGGCTGCAACGTCACCGCGACCTGGCGAGCCTGCAAAAAGGGAGCCGGGTTTGCCAATCCCTGCTTCTGCCAGATCCATCCCACGGCTATTCCGGCGTCGGGAGAGTACCAATCGAAACTGACCCTGATGAGCGAATCGTTGCGTAACGATGGCCGCATCTGGGTGCCCCGAAATCAGGACGAGTCACGCAAGCCCGGTGACATTCCCGAAAAAGACCGTTACTACTTCCTTGAGGAACGCTATCCACGATTCGGCAACCTCGTGCCACGCGATGTCGCATCACGCAACGCCAAGGATGTATGCGACAAGGGGCTGGGTGTCGGCGCCACCGGGCTGGGCGTCTATCTCGATTTCCGCGACGCAGTCAAGGAGCGTGGTCACGATGTGATCGCCGCCCGCTACGAAAACCTGTTTGAAATGTACGACAAGATCACCGGCGAATCGCCGTGGCAGACACCCATGCGGATTTACCCTGCACCGCATTACACGATGGGAGGTCTGTGGGTTGATTACAACCTGATGACGACTGTGCCCGGGCTGTTCGCCATCGGAGAAGCGAACTTTTCCGATCACGGTGCCAACCGACTGGGCGCCAGCGCCCTGATGCAGTGCCTGGCCGACGGCTATTTCATCGTGCCGGTCACCATCGGCGATTACCTCAGCCGTCACCCCACCCAAGACGTGTCGGATCACGCTGCGATGCGAGCCGGTGTCGAGGAGGCTCGCGGCCGCATCGACAAGTTGCTTTCAATCAACGGTTCCAGCAGTGTTGAGGCCATCCATCGGCAACTGGGTCGGGTGATGTGGAACGAGTGCGGCATTGTGCGTTCACGCTCCGGTCTGGAACGGGCCCTGGAAGAATTGCCTAAACTCCGCGATCGTTTCTGGAGCGACGTGCGAGTTACTGGAACCGGCGAGCAGCTGAACCAAAACCTCGAGCATGCTGGCCGCCTGGCAGATTTCCTGGAATTTTCCGAGCTGATGTGCCGTGATGCTCTGGCACGCGATGAATCGTGCGGTTGCCACCTCAGGGAAGAACACCAGACGCCTGAAGGCGAGGCGATGCGTAACGACGAGGAGTACGCCAACGTATCGGTTTGGGAATACAAGGGCGACAACCAGTTTGACTTGCACGAAGAGCAGCTGGAATTTCACGAACTGCAGCCGATTCAACGCGACTACAAGACATAACCTGCGAATTTTCGTTTTCACGAATTATGAAATACACACTGAAGATCTGGCGTCAGGCAGATGCCAACAGCAAAGGCCATTTCGAGACCTGCTCGATCGACAATATCGATGGCGAGACGTCTTTCCTGGAAATGATGGACGCGCTGAACATCCAGTTGTCTGAGAAAGGCAAGGATCCGGTGGCGTTTGATTCCGATTGCCGCGAAGGTATCTGCGGCACGTGCGCCATGGTGATCGACGGAGAAGCACACGGACCGATGCCCGGCACGACAACCTGCCAGTTATACATGCGACACTTTCCCGATGGCTCGGAAATCACGATCGAGCCATTTCGGGCGACGGCGTTTCCGGTCATCCGCGATCTGATTGTCGATCGCGAGTCTTTTGATCGCATCATGCAGGCCGGAGGCTACGTGACGGTGCACTCTGGCCCCAAGCCCGAACCGAATTCAATTCCGATTGAACCCGAAATTGCCGAAGAATCACTCGACGCCGCTTCCTGCATCGGTTGCGGAGCGTGTGTCGCCGCCTGTCCCAACGCATCTGCCATGCTGTACACGGCCGCCAAGGTTTCCCATCTCGGACTTTTGCCGCAAGGGCAGCCCGAACGGGTAACTCGCGTCAAACGCATGGTCGATCAAATGGAAGAAGAAGGGTTCGGCTCCTGCCGTAACTACGGCGAATGCGAGGCGCAATGCCCCAAGGAGATCAGCATCAAGTTCATTGGCCGGATGAATCGCGACTATCTCAGGGCGACTCTACTGGAACCCGGGAATCGACGAGGTCAGATGTCGCCGCAATAGCCGCTGGTGAAGCGACCTCCGCAAACTCGGTTACGGGAACTGGCCGACTACGCGGGCTGTTTGCCAGGCCAGCTTCGGCGTGCTCACCCATGGTGACCAGTTTCCAATGCTTCTCCATCATGTCCAGGCACTCGCCCAACAACCGAACTTTCCTTTCCGAAGCCAGTTTCATGGTCGGGAAGAATTCCATTTGTGGCGCATCCTTTACATCCATGAAGTCCAGCGGGTGCAGCAGAAACGACGGACGGGTTCCGGTAAGACGACACAGACCGAGCGCGATACGAAGGTAGGTTTTGGCCAGCCAGCGAGAAAACCCGGCCAGATAGAACACGTAGCTGGCGTGAATTGGCAACCGGAAAATCGGCATCGTCGTTACCGGAATTTCCAGCAACTGACGTTCACCCATCTGCCAGGCAAACGGTTTGTTTGGCTGAAATCCGTCGCGGAATTTGCCAAACAGCTCCTTGCGGTCTTCCTTTTGTTTCGACGTGAAACGACTGTGCAGAAAATAGTAAGCGCGGGCTACCGGACCCAGAAATGTCGGAAACGTGGACGCATCATACTGGTAACCGCGATGGGCAAGCAGGTTCAGGACTTCGTCTGAACAACTAAATCCCGGTCCACGAAAACCACGTGTGACCTGGCCAGTGGCTTCCAGAATCGCCTGTTCGCTGCGCTCGAATTCCTCGACCAACTCGTCGTTTCTGTACAAGTGCAACCAGGGCTCGTGATTGAAAGAGTGATTGGCGATTTCGTGGCCCGCATCGGCGATGCTCTTCAGCACAACGTGGTTGGACTCGATCGCTGCATCCTGACCGACGACAAAAAACGTGATCTTCGTTTGTCGTTGTTCCAGGAATTCCAGGATTCGAGGCACCGCCACGTCCAGATAACTGGGAAAGGATTCCCATTCAGCGTCCCCGTGGGTCTTTAGATACGCCCACAGGTTATCGAGGTCCAGGGACAGGCTGGCGAGGGGCTTGGACATGGGTGGCAAATGATCAAGGCGGGCATATCAAGAAGCGAATTGCCAGTGTAGTCATCTCCGGCCCCGCGTCCAGCAAATCAGCGTCGCTATCAGCCTATTTGGTCCAGGGCGGGGTGCGGCCATACCGATTTTGTCACGGATGCTCGCCCGTTGGGGGTGCCCGTCAAAAATTTTATGACCTGTTTCGACCGCCTGGCTAATCGGAACGCTACGGGAACGCGGCTGCCTTCGCGTGGCGACAGCTGGTTTTCTATTGTCCCTGACGCCAGGGGACGAGCTGAGTCATTTCTGGACGAAGCCCAGCAGCATTTCGCAGCGCAAATCACCGGAGTTTATTTCGCGATTTTCTACCAGCCATCGACAGACTCTCGCACTGTTTTGGACGAACCATGCAACGATCCGACGATTGTTGGCTGGTCTGTGGACTCAAGTTAGTGGATGCAGTCCGGTTAAACGGTGTTTGCCGGTCCTTCGGATTCTCGTGCCGAACCGGCCCCCGGCAGCCCGAATCGGGCCGCAGCGTGCGGCCCATGTCCAGGTCACAAGTCATTTGGTGGTATGGATTTAGAGTAAAATGCAAGACCCGGGAGGCCGCTTGAACTACTATTGATATGTAGAGATCAGCTTCGGTTGATTTCCCTCTGTAGCACCCCCTCGCTACACGTTTTGTTGGTCTCGCCGACCAGATTCTTGACGGATGGAGCTGCGCGGATCCTGGCGGAAAGCCAACGACCCTACGGAGACCGCATGTATTCGCCGCGCCGCCATCGCGCTAATTCGCATCGCCGACCCACCAAGGGCCAAAATGCTCTTGGCCGGGTCCGATTTCGCGAACATGCCAAGGCCCGTCGCGCGATCGCCCAGCGGAACATCGACCCCGTCTTTGACCCGCCCGAAGAATGGCACGAACCAGCCGGAACCCCCGGCTACGAAGTCATCGTGCGCAAGCCAGGTGCCGGCTGTCGCCATGTCGTGACGCCTCGGCAGGTGCGGACGCGATTGAGCCAGTTGCCGAAAGAGTTCCTCAAGGATCTGGAAATCGTGCAGCTCAGCCGCATGACTCGCAAAAAACACTGTTTC
The DNA here is from genome assembly GCA_051010855.1 of Pirellulaceae bacterium. Taxonomy (GTDB): domain Bacteria; phylum Planctomycetota; class Planctomycetia; order Pirellulales; family Pirellulaceae; genus CAJQPP01. The sequence goes on from JBPCVB010000701.1 coordinate 9,363, forward strand.
CCCTGTTACGGGCTGCAATGGGGCTGTGCTATCTACCTGTATCCGTTCGAGGAAACGCTGGACGAGTATTTCTATGATCCGCCGCCACTAAGTCTGATCACCGAGACCAAAATGTTTGGTGGCCGCTGGGAACGACCCGAATCGGGTGTGTGGCGTTTGATCTGGACCGAGGCAGCCGCCAGGGACTTTCAGCTGAACAACGTTTTGATCCACGAACTGGGTCACATGGTCGATACCTGGAACACGAACTACATGGACCAGGAACGATTTGCCGAATGGTTTGCGGTCGAATACGGCTACCGTGCGACCGGCGGCATCGATCATCGACGTCCCAAACGCAAGATCCGCCGCCGCCACCACAAGAAGTAGGCCCCGGCGCTCAACACGTTGGTGAGCTTGTCCCAGGCTCACATCCTGGTTCGGCCCGGCATCTCGCCTTTGGGGCCAGACGGCCGACTTGGAGCAATAAATGGGTACGCGTTAACAAGACGTATTCGCGCGATCCAACAGCTACAATGGGCAGTCGCTTCGAATCGTTGCGCCAATCGCCAAGAGCGATTTCAAATCCGCCTTTGCCGGCAAGGGATTTTCATGAAATGGTCGTTGAAGCTGGCCCGCATCGCCGGCATTGATGTATTCGTTCACTGGACGTTTGCGATCCTGATCATTTGGCTGATCACCATCTATGTTGCCCAAGGAAGCGACTTTTGGGGTGTCGTTCGGGGCGTGGGATTCGTGTTGGCCATTTTCGGCTGCGTGGTTCTGCATGAATTGGGTCATGCATTGACGGCCCGGCGTTTCGGAATCCGCACACGTGACATCACGCTGTTGCCGATTGGCGGCGTGGCACGACTGGAACGCATGCCGGAGGACCCCAAACAGGAGTTGCTGGTTGCCTTGGCAGGTCCTGCGGTCAATCTGGTAATCGCCATCGTATTGTTTGGCCTGCTGTACCTTGTTTCCGGAACCGAGTCGCTGGTGAACGTCAAGTTTGGAGGTCCGGCGTTCCTGGCCCCGTTGATGTTTGTCAATGTGTTTCTGGCCGTCTTCAACATGTTGCCAGCTTTTCCCATGGACGGCGGTCGGGTGTTGCGGGCCATGCTGGCGTTGACCATGGACTACTCATTGGCCACTCAGACTGCTGCGACGATTGGACAGGCGATCGCGATTGTCTTTGGACTGCTGGGCCTTCTGTACAACCCCCTGTTGATTTTTATTGCCTTGTTCGTGTTCCTCGGTGCCCAGCAGGAAGCGCAAATGGTGCAAATGCGTTCGCTTACCCAGGGACTACCGGTCCGGGAAACCATGGTGACGCATTTTCGAACCGTAGCAGCAGATACGCCGTTGTCTGAAATCGTTGAGGCGTTGCTCCGCGGAGAGCAACAGGATTTCCCGGTCGTCGATCGCGATGCACCGGTGGGCGTACTGACCAGGAGCGACCTGATCAGGGCCTTGGCCGAGGGACGTCACGACGGCATAGTGGCCGACGTGATGCGCGACACGTGTGGTGTTGTGGACGAACGAGAAATGCTGAACGATGTGCTGCTAAAGATGCAGGAAGCTGCGTGTCCCATGATGCCAGTCGTCCGTGACGGGCAACTGGTCGGCATCGTCACCCTCGAGAATATCGGCGAGTGGGTGATGATCCAGTCGGCCCTGCAAAAGGCCAGTGCGCGGCGGCATGTGGACAATATCTACGAACCCCGCCAGGTTAGCTGATGATCGTGACTTTTTGGCAGATGGTCTCAATCGTAATGCCGCTGGTGTCAGAGACTCTGCACTGAGCACTAGATCAGCCGCTCAAGCACCATTGTCGCGCCGCCCAGCACCAGAGCAAATCCACATATATCAGTGATTGTCGTCAGGATCGGACCGGACGCCAGTGCCGGATCCAGCTTTAGCAGTTTCATGATCAAAGGCAATGTCCCGCCCAGCGACACAGCGATTACGGTATTGGCCATCATGGCGAAGCCGACAACGACGCCCAGCCACGGATTGCCTTGCCACAAAAGCGCCGCCAGAGCAATCAATAATCCCAAAGCCAGACCGTTGATTACACCGACCGAGATTTCCTTGAGCCACACCCACAAGACTTCGCCCGAACTGACCAGCCCCAGCGACAACTCGCGCATACTGACGGCCACTGCCTGATTGCCGCTGCATCCACTCATGTCCGAAATGATTGGCAGGAAGACCGCCAGGGCAATCACTTGCTGCAACGTGTCTTGGTACATGGCGATCACGCTGGCGGCGATGATGTTCAGCACAATGTTAATGCTCAGCCACGACAACCGCCGTCGGGCACGTAGCCAGGTAGGCATGGTCCGCAGCTCTTCGGTGACAATCCCCTGGGTCTTCAGGAAGTCATCGGCATAGGCCTCGGCCATCGCCTCTTCGACATCACTTCGTCTCAGCACACCCACCAGTTGCCCCGTTGAATTGACAACCGGGATCCCGACATAGCTGTGATCTGTGAACAAGGTGTGCAGTTCGGGCAGAGGTGTAGCGGTCGTGACCGAGAGTGGATC
>JBPCVB010000702.1:0-3695 GCA_051010855.1 Pirellulaceae bacterium
CGCGGATTCAGGAGAAACAGCCATGGCGATTGATGTTCAGGCACCCGTAACGCTTCCCGGCCTTTCCAGTTTGAGCGGACCGCCCGGCCGCATTCGATCCACGATCAAGATTATGCGGCGACCGTTCGAGGCGTATGAACGCTGGGAAAAGAAATATGGCAAGACGTTTCTGGTAAAGGCCCTGAATGGCAACGTTGTTGTCACTAGCAACACAGAGAATATCCGCAGGATTCTTGCCGCCCGCCACGACGACATTCACCAATTCGCTGTGGGTACCGTGGCGCCGTTGATCGGAGAGAGCTCGGTATTGCTGGTCGATGGCCAGCGGCACAAGCGAGCGCGTAGCATGCTGTCGCCACCTTTCAAGGGCGAATCGTTGCGTGACACTGCGGGCACCATGATCGAAGTTGCCGAACGCGTGACGCGCGATTGGCAACCCGGCCAGCGGATTCGCGTCATGGATACCAGTCTGGATTATTCACTGGAAGTGATCATTCAGGTGGTGTTTGGTGTGCAGTCGATCGAACGGGTGCAGGTATTCAAACAAGCGATCGGGGATATGGTCGGCGGGTTTCATCCGATGTTTGCATTCACCAGGATGTTTCAGAAACGCTGGATGCCGGCGTGGAACCGTTTCCTGAAACGCAAGGCAGTTTTCGACCAACTGCTCGACGAACAAATCGCCGCGCGACGCAAGGGTCAGTCCGCCAGCGGCGATATCCTGTCCATGTTGCTGGACGCACGCGACGACGAGGGGCAACCATTGTCCGACGATGAACTGAAAGACCAGTTGACGACGTTGTTGTTCGCGGGGCACGAGACGACACAAATCGCGATTGCGTGGGCCATGTCCTGGCTGCATCGCAGCCCGGATATTCTCGAGCGGTTGCGCGGTGAACTGGAAAACGCGACACCCGAGGCGAGTCTGCAATCGGAATTGCTGGGTGGCGTTTGCCACGAGGCGCTGCGGCTGAACCCCATCGTGCCGGACGTTATTCGTGTGTTTAACGATGGCATCGAGTTGGAAGAAGCAGCCCTGCCACCCAACTCGACGGTCGCTGTTTTGAGCTGTCGGGTTCACGCCGATCCGGAAATTTATCCAAACCCCGATCGCTTCGACCCCGATCGCTGGATTGGTTGCAGTTACAAGCCGTACGAGTTTCTCGCCTTTGGCGGTGGCGTGCGACGTTGTATCGGAGCGACTATGGCTTTGATGGAGATGAAGGTTGCACTGGTCACGTGGCTGAACAAGTTCCAGTTTTGTTTGCCCGACGATGCGCCCGAGGTCGAACCGGTGCGACGCCGCAATGTGACCATGGCTCCCAGCAGCGGAATTGAATTGGAGATTGTCTGACTCCATTGCCTATGTGGCACCCGGCACGTAGCGGTGGCTTCCAGCCGCCGATTGGTCTGTTTGCCGATGGCTGGAAGCGGTCGCTGCGGACGAGAGACGCGATCATAACCGATCATCACTCTAATCCATCTGCAACTGCTCTGATTCGCCGTGCTTCAGGTACAGATACAACCCCGGTCGTAACAGGTATTCCGCCAGTGCTGACGTGATCAGGCCACCGAGAATCACGGTGGCAACGGGATACAGGATTTCCTTGCCCGGCATCGTTCCACCGATCACCAGCGGAATCAGCGCGAAACCAGTCGTCAGGGTTGTCATCAGCACCGGCGCCAATCGATCCAGCGAGCCTTTAAGGATCGCATCGCGTATATCGGCGGTTGCCGGGTCGGCAAGGTATCGCCGGTAGGCTTCGATCAGCAGGATCCCGTTACGAATCGCGATGCCGCCCAGCGAGATGAAACCGACCGTGGCCGGGATGGACAGCGTTTGCCCGGTCAGCAGCAATCCAATCGTGCCCCCGATAAAGCCGACCGGCAGGGCAACGAGAATCTGCAACACATCGCCGACAGAATGGAATGTGGCAAACAGCACGACAAAGATGCCCACGAGGGCGAGGCCGCCGAGCAACAAAATTCGCTGTGTCGCGCTGCGTTGCGCCTGAAACTGACCACCCATCTCTGCAAAGTAGCCTTCGGGCAGGCTAAGTTGTGACTCGATCGCATTGTCGATTTCGTTTACCGCTGACATCAGGTCCCGATCCAGCGTGTTAACTCGCACGATCATTTTGCGTTGCGAGTTTTCCCGATTGATCGTGTTGGGTCCGACGGCGTAGTGGATGTCGGCCAGTTCGGAAAGCGGTATCCGGGTTCCATCAGGTGCCTCGACCGGCATCCGCACGAGGTTATCGGTATCGGTGCGGAACTGCTCGTCATAGCGGACCAACAGGTCAAAGGATTTTTGTCCGAGCAAAACGCTGCTAATGACCCGGCCGCGCAGTGCGGTTTCGATCATGCGGTTCACATATTCAGTACTCATTCCGTATCGGGCCAGTTGCTGCGGTTTCATTTCGATTCGCAATTGCTTGACCATTTGCTGCTGGTCGGCAATCGGATCGGTCAGCCCCTCGATCCCGAACAGAATCTCCTTGATTTCGTCGGCCTTGCTTTTCAGTACTGTAAGGTTTTCGCCGTACAGTTTGACGCCGATTTCCGCCGCCACCCCCGACAACATGTGCCCGATCATATGCGCGATCGGCTGTTCGATTTCCAGATTGGTGCCGGGAATGTCACCCAGTTCCGCCTGCAACAATTTGACCAGATCATCCTGCGACATCTTGTTGTCAGGGTTCAGCGACAGCGTAATCTCGGTCGTATTGACGCCCATCACGTGCTCGTCATCTTCCGCCCGGCCGGATTTACTGGTGAACCACACGAAGGGTCGCATGGGATGCTCCTCGGTGCGTACCAGATGCTGCAATCGCGCTTCGGCGGTCCGCGATACGCGGCGGGAATTTTCCAGCGAGGCGCCGGGCGGCAAAAACAGATTGGCCTGTGTCGCGCCTTCATCAAATGGAGGCAGAAAGTCCTTGCCCATCTGCCACACGAACAGCCCGCTAAAGGACACCAGTAACACCGTTGTGGATAACGAGAGGACAAATCCCGCCCGACTCATACTGAACCGGATGATCGGCCGGAATATGGACTTGAGCCACTTCAGCGTGACTGAGTCAGCGCCCTTTTTAACAGCCGGTGAATTGGGCAACAGGTAATACGACAGGACGGGTGTTACGGTCAGCGACACCAGCGTCGAGGCCAAAATCGAAACGATGTAGGCCACGCCCAGCGGCACAAACAGGCGGCCTTCAATGCCGCTCAGTGCAAACAGCGGCGTAAACACCAGGATCACGATGATTGTGCTGTTGATGATCGCCCGTCTCACCTCGCTGCTGGCTTCGTAAATGATCCGCAGCGCAGGTTGTTGTTCGGCTTCAGGCAGACGCGAGTTTTCCTTGAGTCGTTTAAAAATGTTTTCAACATCAACAATGGCATCATCGACCAGTTCACCGAGGGCCACGGCAATGCCGCCCAACGTCATCACATTGATGGAGAAGCCAAACCAGCGAAATACCAGAAACGTCACAAACAACGACAACGGGATGGCGGTTAGCGTGATAAACGTGGTCCGAAGATTCATCAGAAACAGGATCAGGATGATCACGACGAGGATCGATCCATCGCGGATCGCGTGAATGACGTTTCCGACGCTGTAGTCAATGAACTCACGCTGTTCGTAGGTCACTTGCATGCGTACGTCAGGGGGCAGCGATAGCCGCAGCGTATCC
>JBPCVB010000703.1:0-3687 GCA_051010855.1 Pirellulaceae bacterium
TATCGATGAGTGGCATTCCATACCCACGGCGGTGATACCCTGAATTCACTGATTTTCTGCGGTGCAACAAGGTGCTGGGCGATGGCCTGCCGAATGGCGGCTGGATTTAACGCGTGAAAATGATTGCCCTGAACGATTTTGGATTGCAACAGTTCAACAGGATCGGCATCGGGCAACGCGAGTTCGGGCAAGGCATCCGAGGATGTCACGTCGGTGATCAGGAGTGCCATGCCTCCCGGGGCCGTGTGCTGGACCAGCAACTCAAGGTGCCGCCGCCGCAACGCGGACAACAACAGGATCATCATTTGCGGATCGCTACGCTCAAGCAACGTGACCAGCGGCTGAAACATTTGCGACAGCAGGCACGTTGAAACGACGACGTCGTACTGACCAAGTTGATCCGGCTCAAACGACTGGCCAGTCCGCTGGATGTCGCGTAACAAATCGGGAGATTTGGTTGTCGCATACTCGTCGACCAGCTGCGCCACGCCAGAGAGGTCGTAGTCGCCAATCACAGTCACCTTGTCCGAGTCGTCCAGGCCGCGTACCTGGATCGCGTCGCGGAGCGTCTCGCCGTCCAGATCAACGAGTGTGATGTGCGACCAGGATTGCACCAACTGTTCAAGATCCAGATCGTTACATGGTCCGGCTCCCCACACACACAACGTTGCCTCGCCATCACCGGCAAATGATTTCACAAGTTCAAGAATCCGCGCGCGATGTGCAGCGCTGTCTTGCCACTGTTGATCGGATTGATCCAGTTCTGCTGCCACACGTTTACTCTTTGTTTGCAGTCATTAATTGGGGCAAAACGAATTATGCCGCAGGCTCCCACGGGCCACGAGGGCGCTTGACAACCAACCTGAACCGGTCCGCATAGTCGCGCAATTCCCGGCGACCCCTGTGAAACACGTGCGGTTCCGGGCGGAATTCAGCCAATAATTGGCACAGCTTGCCGAATTAGGGTCAAACTGCGGCCGGTTCCGGCAATGACCAGGCCGCATATCTTGATCGGGGACAAAACAACCACCGCAATTTGCGCTAAATATGCGCGCCGATCCTACCGGCGCGGTAACAATTTGATGTGAAAACTCAACGTCGTTTCCAGAAACGTCACAACACGCCATGACAGAATTTTTGCAAGAAGCAATTCAGCCCGCCAACCTGCCGGCAACCGTCCTGTTGGGACTGGTACTGCTGTACTGGCTGTTAATGATCTTCGGAATTTTCCATCTGGATGCCGATGTGGACGTGGATCTGGATGCCGATGTGGATACCGATCTTGACGGTCATGTCGATGGTGGAGTTGCCGCCGACGTTTTGACATTTTTCCATCTCGGCGAAGTGCCAGTGATGATCCTGGCTTCTTTCTTCGTGCTATTTTTCTGGGTTACGACGATGATCAGCAATCATTACTTCAATCCCAATTGGAGCTTTGCGATCAGCCTTTACGCGTTGATCCCCAGTGTGATTGTCAGTTTGATTTTGACCAAGCTTGCTGTCATGCCGCTAACACCGCTGTTCAAGGCGATGCAAACCGGCGATTCCATCAAGGTCGTTGGCAGTCGTGGCAGGGTTTCGACCAGTGAGCTAACCGGCTCGTTTGGTCAGGTCAGTATCGAGCACGAAGGACCGCCCACCGTTATCAATGCGATCACGGAAAACAGCCAGCGACTGTTGAAAAACCAGGAAGTACAAGTGGTCCGGTTCGTGGAAGAAACCGGGGTCTACATCGTCGAACCTGTCAAACCGGAGAAAGACTAGATGAATCACATGTCATTACTGTCCCAGAATTTCCTCGGAACCATGGGCTACGTCGTCCTGGCAATCCTTGTGGTACTCGCTGTCGGCGTTTTGGTGCTGCTGATTCGCTGCTGGCGAAAAGTCACGCAGGGCACAGCCATTGTGCGAAACGGTATTGGCGGAACCCGCGTCAAATTTACGGGGATGTTTGTGATTCCCGTGCTGCACAAGGCCGAACTGATGGACATTTCGGTGAAGCGGATCGAAATTGACCGCAGCGGCGAAGACGGCCTGGTCTGTAAAGACAACTTACGCGCCGATATCAAGGTCGCCTACTTTATTCGCGTCAACAAAAATGAAGAGGACGTCGCCCGGGTCGCCGGATTCCTGGGATGTGACCGCGCGTCTGACCAACACGCACTCAATCTACTGTTCGAGCCCAAGTTCTCGGAAGCGCTCAAGACGGTTGGCAAGCAATTCGACTTTGTCGATTTGTACACCGAGAGGGATCGATTCCGAGAGGAAATTCTCAAGACCATCGGAACCGACCTTAACGGCTATGTGCTTGACGATGCCGCGATCGATTACCTCGAACAAACACCGCTGGAACAACTCAACCCCAACAATGTACTGGATGCCGAAGGTATCAAGAAAATCACCGACCTGACCGCCAACGAACAGGTACAGGCCAACTATATCACCCGCGAAAAGGAAAAAACCCTTACCAAACAGGACGTGGAAGCTCGCGAAGCGATCCTTGAACTGGAGAAGCAGCAACGCGAAGCAGAAGAAAAACAGGCGCGTGAAATCTCGGAAATCGAATCCCGACAGCGGGCCGAAGCCGAGGTGATCTCCCAGCAGGAACGGCAACGCAGCGAAACCGCCCGTATCACTGCGGAAGAGGAGATCTCCATCGCCGAAGAAAACAAGCTGCGGTCCGTCATTGTGGCGGCCAAGAACAAGGAACGTACCGACGCCGTGGAAACGGAACGCGTGGAAAAGGACCGTGGTCTGGAGTTAACGGAACGCGAACGTGCCGTGACACTGGCCCAGATCGACAAGGAGAAACAGGTCGAGGTCGAAAAGAAACTGATTCAGGACGTGATTCGCGAACGTGTGATCGTGGAACGTGCCGTGGTCGAGGAAGAAGAGAAGATCAAGGACACACGCGAATTCGCTGCCGCCGATCGTCAGAAACAGGTCGCCGTTACTGCGGCCGAAGAACTCGCTCAGCAAAAGCTGGTCACCGAAGTCCAGGCCGCCCAGGCTGAAAAGCAATCGACGGAACTGCACGCCGAAACCATCGTGATCAAGGCCGAAGCTGATCGCGAAGCGGCCGATAAGGAAACCCAGGCCAAGAAGATGCTGGCCGAAGCCACGCAAGCCGAAACGGCTGCCGTCGGTCTGGGTGAAGCCCAGGTCCTGCAACGCACGTCCGAAGCCGAAGCCGTGGGTAAGGAAGCTCTCGCTCGCGCCCTGGAAAAGGAAGGTACCGCCGAAGCAACCGTGCTGGAACTGAAGTTTGCTGCCGACGCCAAGGGTATCACCGAAAAGGCCGAAGCCATGAAGTTGTTTGACGGCGTGGGCCGCGAACACGAGGAATACAAACTCCAGCTGAACAAGGACAAGGAAGTGGAGCTGGAAGCCATCGCGGCTCAACAACGTATTGCCGAAGCTCAGGCCGAAATGGTTGCCGAATCACTGAAGTCTGCCAATATCGACATTGTCGGTGGCGACAACCAGTTCTTCGAGAGCATCGTCAAATCCATCACCGCCGGCAAGCAAGTCGACCGACTGGTCGAAGGCAGTCGGGTGTTGACGGACGTCAAGGAAACGTTCTTCACCGGCGATGCCGAACAGTTCAAGGCGCAGATTCAGCACTACGTCGACATGTTTGGAGTCTCCACAGACGACCTCAAGAACCTGTCCATCTCGGCGTTGCTG
>JBPCVB010000704.1:0-7955 GCA_051010855.1 Pirellulaceae bacterium
GCGACTCACATCGCCGCTGCCAATCAATGTGAAGCCTCGATCGAGTTTGCAGGACACGATTATCCCGCAACAGTGAACGATGGTGAACTGTGGCAACTTGCTGGCGACGTGTGGTCAGAGGAGTTTGGAAACGATACGGTCAGCGAATCACAACCGTTAATGGGTGGCGAAGACTTTGCTTTTTTCGCCGAAGAGGTTCCGGGCTGCTTTGTCGGACTGGGCATTCATAACGAGGATGTGGGGTCCATTCACTGTGTGCACAGCCCGCAATTCAAGGTCGACGAGGACGCATTACCGCTCGGAACGGCCTTGCACTGTGCATTTGCCATCCACTCGCTGGCGGATCTCGCAGCGGATTAACCGGTGTCAGCCGCCAGCAACACCGTCACACTGACACTGGTCGAGGAGGGCGTCTACAGCCTCGTTCATGTTGACTGGGACACCGGCGAACCGGTGGGCAAAGTGGTTTTGGGCGACAACCCGATCTTCAACACCGCCGGCGGATTCTTCATCCCGCTCAATGAAGATGATATTTATGTTACGGGCGTTTTTGGTCCGGTACGAATTTCTGCAAAGCAAGATTCGAAATAGGTGGGCCAGTCGGACGCCTCGCCCAATTCCGGTTTGGTCTGCGACAACAGCCCGGCAGACCCAACGCGGTCCGGATTTCGAGTCGATGCAGCCGATGCTGTCGGAACACAACAATTAGTCACAAGCTGCGGGATACGTAAACATTGCGTCTTGTGATGTTGAATCGTTGACGGGGTGGTCATTGATCGCCCCGTTTTTCGTCGACGGCCCAATAACTGTGGTAAAGTTGAACATGCGATGCATTGTCCCCCTCCTGATCGCGTTGGCTGTCATTTTTCTGTCTGTGGTTGTCTACGCGCAGGAAACACCGGAGCTGGGTCCGCTGGAACCGTCGGATACCTCCACGCCGGCTGCAACGCTAAACAGCTTGATCGATTCCTGCAATCTACTGCACGAGCAGATTAACTCCGGTGCCATTACCGAGGAACGTGAAGCCGAAATCCTGCCGACCGCTGAACGGATTCTGGATTGTCTGGACCTGAGCGAACTGCCCAAGGAACTGAGACTGACGGCCGGTATCGAATCGGCACTGTTTCTCAAGGAAGTCCTCGATCGCATCGAACTGCCAGAGGCGGACGAGATACCCGCAGTAGAAAATCCGTCCGAGGATGATGTGGAGCCCCTGCAAAACTGGCAGATTCCTCACACGCGGATCGCGATTGCTCGCGTCACCGAGGGGCCCCGGAAATCCCAGTGGTTGTTCACACCCGAGTCCGTACGAAACGCGGCCCAGTACTATCGGATTGTCAAGGATTTTCCCTATCGATTAGATGGTCCGCCGGTATCTGACGGTTTGTACGACGCATATGTCACAGCCACCAAAAAACGCCCCACGCTGACAGCGGATACATCGAGTCCGCGTGGCACCATGACCCTGTTTCTGGACTCCTGCAATGAACTTTATGAAGCCGTCACGACGGAAAAAAACCTTGACTTGAGCGATCCGGAATTCCAGAGGTTGGGTCAGCAAATCGTGTCCTGCCTGGATTCCAGCCAATTGCCAGAATTCTCACGCGAATATTTTGACGCTGAGGCGGCCGTTTGCCTGAAAGAAGTACTGGATCGACTCCCTCTGCCGCCCGCCGAGCAGATTCCCGGGATCGAATCGGTTGAAACGAGCGACGGATCGGAAGCCGTTGTACGCTGGCAAGTGCCGCGAACACAGATCGTCATCTCGAGGATGGAGGAAGGGCCGCGTCGCGGCGAGTTCCTGTTTTCATCCGACACGGTTTCGCGGGCGCCGGGTTTGTTCGGAAAAGTTATTAATCAGCCTTACCGCAGCGATGGCCGACCGGTCTCCGAGGGCTTCTATGACTGGTGGTTATCACGTCCCAAAAACCCGGACGTGGCGGAGTTTGTTGACGGGCTGCCAGGGTGGTTTCAGGATCGTCGCCTGCAACTGGCCTTATGGCAATGGCTTGGTCTGCTAGTCGTAACACCCATTGCCGCTTTCGTAATGTTTTTTGCCTTGCGAATGGGACGAACTCGCGAGCGTTCAGAGCATGAGCCGATTAATTTGTTAAGGCACTGGCTGGGCCTGGCGTTCACACTGATTGCAGTTCTGGTTCCGCTGCTATTCAAGCACATTGCATGGGAATATCTGGCAATCCGCGGAAGGCCCCTGTATATCGTCAACTTCTGTTGCGATCTCGTTTTCCTGCTGGGCGTCATGGTGTTGATCGTGCGAGCGAGCAGCCGAATCGCCGAATCGATCGTGGCCCTGCCGCACATTTCTCCACGCGGCCTGGATGCCAACCTGATTCGCATCGTGTGCCGCGTGCTGGGAATTGTGGCTGCAGTCGTTGTCTTGCTTGAAGGTGGTCGTTATCTCGGATTCCCGCTGACAACGCTCATCGCCAGCGCCGGAATCGGCGGTTTGGCCATCGCCCTGTCAGCGCAAGGATTGATCAAGGGTCTGTTTGGAACGGTGACCATATTGTTGGACAAACCCTATAGAGTCGGTCAGCGGATTCTTGTTGGAGAGCATGATGGGGTGGTCGAGGAAATCGGCCTCCGCTCGACCAAATTGCGAGCCCTCGACAAACGACTCATTTGTATCCCCAATGATCAGATGGCCGATGCCCGGATTGTCAACGTCGGCGACTACAACCGGTTGAGACGAAAAACGACAATCCGTATTCCGCTGGATACGCCGCGGAATCAGGTCGCCGATGCGGTGAGTTCCATTCGTGAGGTTCTTGAAGATCACGATGGGATGGACCCCAATTTTCCGCCTCGGGTTTTCTTTGCCGAGTTCGACTCGGAATCCTTTGACATCCAGATGATGTACTGGTATTCGCCTGCGGATGTGCATGGATTCCTTGAGTTTTCCGAGCAAGTCAACTTGGAAATCATGCAATTGTTTGAAGAGCGTGGCATCCAGTTCTCGCTACCCGCCCGCCATTCCTTCTGGAAACACGACGACCGCCAGGGCCCGCTGGAAGTCATGATGACCGAACGCGGGAACAAATCGCCCGCTGTTTAACGGCCGATCATTGCACCCCAAAAGGCCAGGGGTCCGTGGTCTAATCCAGAAACAGGCCTTCCCTGGACGTACGTTCCGTATACGCCTGAAGACATTTGCAAATCTCGTCGACATGACTTTGCAAATTACCAAAAATGGTACCGCAAGCCTCTGCATCTCCCGCAGTCGCCAGTTGCTCGACTTCCTCAGCACAGTCAAGTGCGTCAGCCGGCTTCAGGAACAGCATGGATCCCTTGATCGAGTGCACGGTAACTCTTAGGGATTCGTGGTCATTACGCTGCACAGCGATTGCTGCCTCATCGACGAGTTCGGGGATGTGATTCAGGAAGACCTCGACCAGCTCGTGCAACAGTGCCCGGTCACCATTTACCGACTCCAGTGCCTCGGCCCAGTCAATCAGCTCGTCGGACTCACGGTTTTGATCGTGTAACGAGGGAACGGGCGATTCTTGCCCGTCATCTTCAAACAATTCGGCCAGCTTGTCGGCAACATCCGCCATGCGAATCGGCTTGCACAAATAGTCGTCCATGCCGGCGTCCAGGCAGCGTTCGCGATCACCCTTCATGGCGTGAGCAGTCATGGCGACGATGGGAACATGCGTTCCCAGGGATGATTCCCGTTGGCGTAGCTGTCGCGTGGCTTCCAGTCCGTCGATTAGTGGCATTTGCACGTCCATTAACACAAGGTCATACGCCTGTTGCTCCAGCATATCGAGCGCTTCCTGCCCGTTATTGGCAACCGTCACCTGATGTCCCAATTGTTCGAGAATTCCAATTGCCAGTTTTTGATTGACCAGGTTGTCCTCAGCCAGCAGGATTTGCAAGGCGGTTGAGGCAGATTGTGCAACGGTGGTCTCAACCTGGGTTAATGCCGGACTGCTGACGCTGGTCGAACTTAGCGACGCAACCACGGCGTTATGCATTTCCGATTGTTTGACCGGCTTGAAGAGGTGCTGATCAATTCCCAGCGACTGCAACTGGGATACGTCGCCGGGCCGGGCACCCGATGTCAGCATAATCACGCTGTCTGGTTCGAGGAGATGCTGTTGAACCGTTTCCCGAACCAGCATGATTCCGTCGACGTCCGGCATATTGACATCGGAAATCAGCAGCTGAAACGGATCGTTTTCCTCTTTCGCATCGGTCAGTGCCTGCAACGCATGCGCGCCACCCGAAGTGGTAACGGGGCTCATGCCCCAGTTGGTCAGCATGTCTTTAAGGATTCGCCGATTGGTAGCGTTGTCATCGACAACCAACACACGCACGCCACCCACATCAACATTGGCATCGAGTCGACGCGATGCGGGTTGCTCATCGTCAATGTCCAATGTTAATTCAAACTGGAAGTTGCTGCCTTGCCCCAGCTCGCTTTCCACCCAGATTTTGCCCTCCATCAGTTGTACAAGGCGCGAGGAGATTGCTAATCCCAGGCCCGTCCCGCCGAACTTGCGAGTCGTCGAAGCGTCGGCCTGCTCAAACTCTTTGAAGATTTTTGCGCAGTGCTCTTTCGCGATACCTATTCCCGTATCGATCACCGCAAATCCAAGAGTCACCTGGGAACCGGTATTCTCACGACTGTGGATTTCCAGAACGACCTCACCCTGTTCAGTAAATTTGATGGCGTTTCCGACGAGATTCACAATGATCTGACGAATGCGCCCGGAATCACCGCGCAAGTATCTGGGAACATCCTCATCGACGCGAAACGCGAGTTCGAGCCCTTTGTCGTGCGCGCGGAAACCGAGTCCTTTCATCGAATCGCCAAGAGTGTCACGTATGTCGAATGTCGAGGACTCGAGTTCGAGTTTGCCGGCCTCGATCTTGGAGAAGTCCAGAATGTCGTTGAGCAAAGCCAACAATGCCTCGCCCGAGTCCTGAACCATGCTGAGGTATTCGCGCTGGGTGCTGGTCACCTGGGTTTCCAGCAACAGGTCCGTCATTCCGATAATGGCATTCATCGGTGTGCGTATTTCGTGGCTCATATTGGCCAAAAAATCACTTTTGGCACGATTGGCGTGATCGGCTGCGATCTTGGCCGCTCGAAGTTCCTCCCGCTCGGCAAACAACGCTTGTTCCGCGCGGCGTTGTTCGGTGATATCCCAGAAAATGGTCTGAATCCCGATTACTTCGCCGGCATCGTTCCAGACCGGTCCCTTGCGCGAGGCATAATAATGCAGCTCACCATCGACCATATCATCGAACACGTCTTCGAGGACCTCGCCGCTTTGCATGACCCGTTCGTCTTCCTCGCGGGCCTCCCTGGAAAATTCCTCGGGATAAAAGTCGGCAACGGTTTTGCCCTCGATCTCCTCCGGACGTTTGCCAAACAGAGCGGCAAACTTGTCGTTGACGAAGACGATCGTGCCTTCCCGATCCTTGCGCAGAAAACAGGCAGGAATGCTGTGCACCAGGGAAAGAAATAGTGATTCCCCATCACGCAGGTCCCGGGTGTCCTTGGACATTTGGCGTTCATCGACCCGCTGAGAGGCATCGCCAGCAGACATGGCTTGTTCCGTAACGTTCTCGCCGAAAAGTATTCCCGACTTCGAATTTAATCGAAAACGGTGGCATTTAATAGAATCGAGACAGTAGCAGGGAATCAAACAGTAGCGCCGTTTACCGAATTCTTTCGAGTTGCGGGCGGGAATCAAGCAATAGCCCGGCACAGTTTCCGGCAGAATTTCGCCGAGCCGATGTGTCAAAGCGGTCAAAACGGGTATTGGCCAACAAGCCAGCACAGGTTCCGTCCATCTCCGCGCACGCCGCAAACGATGAATTGATTCCGGGAATCCCGATTCAATTACCTGTCGTGGGTAAACTGTTGCCGGACTTCGTCGGCAGTATCATTCACCGACGCGAATAATTCCTCGATTTGCATTTCCGATACCAATTCTGACTCGGACAGCAGTTCAGCAAGCACTTCATTGAGCTTCTCAGATCCGTTCCGCGTACGCTGAGGGTTGACTGAGTAAATCTTGCCAGCCGGATCGATCACAACAAGACCAGGCCAGCCCTTGACATCCCAGGTGTCCGCGATGGCACCATCGTCGGGCAACTCGTTTTGAAAATTTGGCCAGTTGTATAATTCGTTGGCGTTTATGGCCCCTATTTTTTCGAATGGGTCGCTGTTAACACCGATCACGGCAAAGGCATCTTCTGGCAGGTGTTTTGCCAGGGCATGAATATGGGGGTTCATTGCGCGGCTGGGCGGGCACCAGCTTCCCCAGAAGTACAGCACAACGACCTTGCCACGATAATCTTCCAAATCGAGCATTTCGTTCCGCAGACTTACTCCAACTGTTTCAGGAGCTTGCTCGCCCACAATAATCGAGCCCGTTTGTGCCTGTGCATCTGAACCGCAGACCAGTAAACCCGCCATCAACGGAATTGCCAAAAAGACAAATTGGGACCTCATCGAATCACCTCGCTTTGCTGGTTCATTCTCCAGTTACGGCAATCATATTGCCGCGGCCGGCACGTGACAAATTCACGATGCGAGTTTATGAATACTCTTCTTCGGTGCCCCGCAACTTGCGGGCAGCATCCTCGGTAATCGAGCGAACATGCAGATCCTGTTGAGGAAACGGAATTTGAATGCCAGCCTCATGAAAGGCCTTGTTGATTCGTTTGTGCAAGTCGTCAACGACAGCCAACCGGCTACCAACATCACCTACAAATGTGCGGACGACCATGTTTAGTGCATGGTCGCCAAACCCTTCGAGGCCGACGCGTGTTGGCGGTTCGTCGAGGGTCAGCGGATGTTCCTCGCACACATTCAGCAAAACCGAGGCCGCCCTTTCCACATCCGAACCGTACGCGATGCCTACGTTGAGCACGATGCGGCTCATGGAGTCGCTTAACGTCCAGTTCACGACGCGACCGGTAATGAAGTCCTTGTTGGGAATCAGGTATTCCTTGCGATCCCAGTCCCGAATCGTGGTAGCACGAGTGCGAATATTGGTAACGACACCCGTGTATTGATCGACGGTTACCCAGTCACCAATACGAACCGGGCGTTCAAACATCATGATGATGCCGGCAACAAAATTGGCAAAGATCTCCTGCAACCCAAACGCCAGCCCAAACGTCATTGCCGTCGCCAGCCACTGCACCTGGTCCCAGCGGATCGCCAAGGTGTTAAAGGCGAGAATGATGCCCACCAGAACAATTGCGTATCGCGTCAATGACTTGATTGCGAATCGAACCGATCGATCCACGGGCATTTGCTCAAGGAAAAGCATCTCCAGCGCCGCTGGCAAATGCCGGGCCGCGATATAGGTGACGATCAAAATAATCACGAACGCCAGCAAGTCACTTAATGTCACTCGCTCGGGCTTGGATTTTCCGTTGGCTTCCGTCGCGGTGCTCGTCGCTCCCTCGTTGGCTGGTACCACATTGTTGGTGATTGTGGGCGCAGCTTCCGTGGACGTGGGCTCGGCCGCGACAACCTCATCGACCGTATATAACGTGTAGTTTTCGAGTGCCCGGAAGGCCGGCAATACGTCCAACCAGATGAACCACATGCCGACAACCCAGACCCAGATCATCAACAGCGAAATTAGCTGGTTAGCCTGACGGGCGTTATCATCGATATCCTCATCCGGCCGAATATCTTCGAGTAACTCCGGGTCGACGAGCGGTTCATCGACAGCTTCGGTATCGGCGGTTTCGCCTGACTCTTCGGCTTGCCGCCGGGCTTCCATTTGTTCTTGTATCCGCGCCTCACGTCGCCGCCGGCCCTCACGAATATGAACAAACCGCCTTCGCACCAAAATCAAACGCTTGAGCATGGCGCGCAGTGTTTCAGCAACGAGCGCAAACATGAGTGTCAGCAGAACACAATCGCTCAGTTTGTTGGCGGTATAGTAATAACCCAGGAG
>JBPCVB010000705.1:0-2826 GCA_051010855.1 Pirellulaceae bacterium
GGATCGGGCGATTCGATGTCGTAATAGAATCCACCATCGATGGTCGGACCAAAAGCCAGTTGCACACCGGGCTTGATCCGCATCACGGCCCGCGCCATGACATGCGCACACGAATGCCGCATAGTGGCCAGCGCGTACGGGTCCTTGCGAGTGATGATCTTTAGTTCGACTTCCGCCCCGTCAATCACATGATCCAGTGGGACAGCCTGACCGGCAACTTCGCCCCACAAGGCGTCCTTGGCCAGACGAGATCCGATGCTTTTAGCAACTTTATGAACGGTTACCGGTTTGTCGTATTCGCGAATGCTGCCGTCCGGTAACTTGACGGAAACGATCGCAGGCGATGCTTCAGAAATGACAGTTCTCCTTTGGTTCGATGAAGCCCGCTAATACAAATGGCGTGGCCGCATCGAAAAAGTGACTTGAGTGAGCAGTGTTCGTCCCAGCCGTCCGTCAGCCTGCCCCCGTGCTAACAATTCCGGGCGGGCATGGCCGCGTCAGCTGGTCGTGGCTCTCCATCGAGAATCCTTCGCACAAAAAGGCGAGGCTCCGTGCGAGCCGAAAACGCCAGTATAGGCCTCATGACACAAAGCGCGAACGCCGGTTCGGGGTCAGGCTGCCGGCTTTAGGCTGCAGGCTGCAGGCAGGGGTTGGCCGCTGGCGACACCCTGCCGTAGCGGTGGCTTCCAGCCGCCGATTCCTGTTTCTCACCAGTGGCTTCCATTCATCCCAATTTGCATTTTGCATTTTTCAATTTGCAATCCCGGGGTCCTTCTCCCTCGGGCTTTGGCCGTGAGCTCAGCCGAACGGGAGAAGGTGGCGGCTCGACTTAGCTCGCCGAAGTCCGAAGCCGGATGATGGCATATATGAGGCTGCGGGCTATAGGCTGGTGGCTGGGAGGATCGACTCGCTGACAACACCATGAACGCCGGGTGGCTTCCAGCCGCCGATTCTGGTTATTTAACAAAGGCGTCCAGCCATCCCAATTTTGCAATTTGCAATTTGCAATCCTTTGCTCCCCTACTCGTCTCAGCGAGCCCCCGCTTCAACCTTCGACATTCCTTGTTCGATATTCGATATTCCCGCGTCTTCCTACCGCCTACTCCCTGTTCCCTACAACCTCACAAAAGTATCCTTCCTCCATCTCAACGCGGGCCGCCTGCATCGCACGCCGCACCTCGGCCAGCACTTCCTCACGGCGTTCTTCATCCACGCCAACTTCGATTACCAGCAGTCGTTGCAAATTCTCCCGGTAGATCTCGCCCGGTGCCGTCGCAAATGAAACCTCAGCCACCTCGGTCAGCGGCACCATCCCGTGGGCAGCTCGCAAGGACAGATCGACAAAACCCGGCGTCTCGTTTTGCGGTTTCAGCACCACATCGACAAAGCGGTTCTCACCACGCAAACGGGCCACCACATGTCCTCGCAGCACATTCAGTTGCTCGTGCACACTGTTGGCCGTGATTCCCAGATTGTCGAGCTTTTGCTGGTCCAGATTCACCGTTAATTTGGGTCGCGGCGTCGATGTTCTTGTGTGGATATCCAATGTGCCCTCCATGGCCGTCAACTGCCGCACCATGCTTTCGGCGTTTTCCAGCAACTCTTTATGATCCGGGCCCGTGAACTTGATCGTCAACTTGTTGTTCAGGCTCGAAGTCCACACACCGGATTCGGTTGCCTCGGCCGGCGGCTGCAGTTGAAACTCGGCGGGCAAATCGCTACCCAGCAACTCGGTTGCGCGCCGAAGTGGTACCTGAAACTCGTCGTTCAGTTCGCGATGAACGGTAGCGCCCTCGGGCAACAGCTCGACGGCCAACTCCAATTCCTTTGCCAGCGCACTGTTGAATTCTGCCAAATCAGCCTGGTCATCCAGACCAATCGCCATGATCACCGCGTGCTCCATCCCCATAACGCTGGACAAACCGTAACGATTGGGATCGTCCGCCAGATCCGCGGGCCAGGAGTTACGCACTTCAGCGACATCGGTCAACAACACCGGCGCCTCGCCAGGCCTGACCGCAAGTTGTGCCAACGACTCGAGGGAAGTGGATTCCGGCACACCTTGCACGCCATCTTCGGTTCCCTGCAGGGACCGGATCGCTGTAACCAATTCACCGAAAGACACATTGCGCTGAGTCATCTTGTCCCGATCAAACACCACTCGCCAGCGTTCGCGTGTCCCACCGTGAATAGTTATGTCAGCAACGTGCGAAATTCTTGCGATACGGGCCCGCAGAGCTTGTGCAGTCGCCCGCAAGTCGGCTCCCAGTTCCATACGCTCGTTATCACGCATCGATTCGGTATCAGCGGAAAAGCCCAGCAGCAACCAGCGATTTGCCGGACGCCGCAAACTGACACTGGCATCGACCGGCAAGCTTGGGAGGATCGTTTGCAGTTGTTCGTTCACCATTTGCCCGCGTTGGTCGCTGTTGAGTTCCTCGCCAAAGCGAACCCAGATCGCCGTGTGGCCATTCGAAGTGATCGAACCAACTCGCTCGACCGCCGCAATCTCGTCCAGTTGCTTTTCCAGCGGGATCGTGATCAGCTGCTCCATCTCCGCCGGCTCATGCCCCGGCCACTCACCGATCACAAAATAATGAACTGCCTGGACAGGCGCATGGCTCGATGCGGCGCCGTTGTCCTCTTGCGCCATTACCTGACCGAGCCCCAGCAACCAGCCCGCCACCGCGAGCAAAACAACAAGCGTCCATCGACTATTCATCATTCACCTTTGACTTTGTGTTTGTGTTTGGCCTTCTCCCTGCGGGGAGAAGGTGGCGGCTCGACTGAGCTCGCCGAAGTCCGAAGGACGGATGATGGCTAAGC
>JBPCVB010000706.1:0-8204 GCA_051010855.1 Pirellulaceae bacterium
CGCCGGAGCCGCCTTCTGAACGATTGCTCAGTGATTGAATGGCTTCTTCCCGCGAAATCTGGCCATCATCATTGGTGTCCTGCAAATCAAGCTTTACTTCCTGGCGTTCTTCGGGACTGAGCTGACCATTTTTGTCGGCGTCGTACTTGTCAAACACACCGTTTACATAATTCATATAGCGTTGGGCATCAGATTGCGACGTGTTTCTGCGGGGTGACGGAGGCGTTGGGCGTCTGGGCCGAGTTGGTTGTGTCGAAGCAGGTTGACTGCCTCCACTTTCGCCATCGCCACCTCGTCCGCGATCGCGACCGCGGTTTCCGGACCTCTGTCTTTCACGACGGTTCTTGAGAGCCTCGGCCACTTCCAGTTCGGCCAGTACTCCATTGCTATCCTTGTCAGCGCCTTCTCCCAGCAAGCCCAGGATCGGTCGAAATTCGTTTTCGCTCAGCACACCATTCTTGTCCTCGTCAAACCGGTCCATGTAAGACCTTGTCTGTTCAACGATCCCCGACTCGTACAAATCCTCGAGGTTGCCTTGCAACGCTTCGTCGGTTTCGATTCCAAAGCCAGGCACCGGCGTGCGTTCGTCCGCGACACCGAATTTGGGCACCTTGCGATTGCCGTCCCGCTCACGTTCCCGGTCTTCTCGGGCTTTGGCGTCGCGTGTCTCCGTGATGCGTTGCAGTACGGATTCCACCGTTAGCGTTCCTGATACATCCATACCAAGTTGGTCACGCACATAGTCACGCATGCGGCCATTCAGTTCTCGTGAATCGAGAATGCCATTGTCGTCGCGGTCCAGTCGATCGAGAAAGCGGACCGGATCCCAGTTACCGCCTCTTTCCTGACGTCCCTGGCCAGTCGTTTCACCAACCGGGGCCAGGCACAACACAGGTACGAACAACGTGGTCAGGATGAAATTCAGATGGACGTGCCGCATGAATTCAGTTCCGAATGATTGGGTGGTTACAGCATGGCACCAGGTATTACCGATGATCTGCTACACAATGAAACCGCCTCCGCCCGGCCAAGTGGCGAAAATACGATGAATAATTAACCGTTTGATTATTCGTCCGAATGTACATTCGCCCGTTTGGCCAACAAGAACATTATTGGCCAATTCATCGACAAAACACAGCCGGAATTGGCCTCCTGATTGCGAAAGGGAGCGACCATTTGCCCATTCACACTGATTCTGACCATTGAATTGGCAAACGATCAACCGCTGTAGGCCCGGTCGAGGGGTAAAGCGGTCCGCCAGGCCAATTCGTTGACCCGCCTTTTCATGCTGTCGATAATGATTTTTGGTCCGGGTTTTGCCGGGCAGACTGTTCATCGTGTGTTTGTCTTTTCACTGACCGGACTCCGGGTCCGGCTATGGCACGAGGGTCTTTTCTGAGCATGGCTAACGAAACAACTCCCAGCGCATCGGTCCCAACTCCCCCGGCAGCTTCGGGCCCGGGCGGGGAAGCTTCGGTTTCAATGAATCTGCAAACGGCCATGGATGCGATAACCCGGGAGGATTATCCCGCTGCCTTGTCGGCGTTGAATCGAGCGATTATCGATGCCAGCCAGATGCAGCTGGCCGAATGTTATGCCTTGCGCGGATTTGTGCGATTGAAACTGGAACAGTTTCAGCACGCCGAGGACGATTGCACTCAATCAATCCGTCGCCGCGGCAATGACCCCGAGACGCTGGCGTGGCGAGCGGCTGCTCGCGCCGAGCGAAATAATTGGCGCGGTGCGTTTGAAGACCTGGACCGGGCTCGCGCCACCGATATCAGTTCTCCGGCCAAACACGCCAAGACCATGCAGGACTATTTGCCCGCGGCGCTCGATCATCTGGAAACCCGCATGAACGCCGCCGGCGACCGATCCGGAGTCTACTATGATCGCGCCAGCGTTCACCTGTTGTGTGGCGACAGTAACAAGGCCGAATCAGATTTCAAAAAGACGCTGAAGTGCGACGAAGAACATGGGGCGGCCTGTGTGGGACTGGCGCGAATTGCCCTGCAGCGGGACGAATACGCCGAGACCATCCGGCTGGCTGGCCGGGCAATGCAACTGGATCCGAAAGTATTGCCGATCGCCCTCGCCTGCCGCGCCGAGGCCTACGCGGGTGATGGTCAACTGGCGCTGGCCATTGAGGATGTGACTCGTTTGCGCGAAAAGGTCGGTCATCAGGTCGAGGGCCTGATCGAGTGCGCCACCCTGCGTACTCGTCTGGGCGACCTGGCCGGCGCGATCGAGGACCTGAACATCGCAAATGAAATGAACCCGGACTTACCTATCGTGTTGTCGTTGCGGGGCGGTGTATTTGCTGAAATGCGCAACTATGAAATGGCACTGGCTGATTTGGCCAGGTATCTGCAACGCGTGCCGGGTGACGAACGCGTCTGGCTGCAACGCGGCGAGATCCATCTCAAGCTGGGTCAGCTGGAAGAGGCGCGGGGAGCGTTTGATCATGCACTGGAAATCGACGAAATCTGTCCCGCTGCATATGTTGGCCGTTGCAAGGTGATGTCGCAGTTGCACAACCACGCACAGGCATTGATCGAAAGCGAACGGGCATTGCGGCTGGAGTCACGCAATCCTGAAACATTTATGCTGCGTGGCAAGATCTTTCACCAACAAGGTCGGCATACGCAGGCCGAAGCGGAATTTGACCGGGCCGCGGAATTGTCAGACAACGATCGACATCTGCAAGCCCAGGTTCTGTATTTGCGTGGCGTAACTCGCTATGAGGCGGGCAACGCAGCGCTGGCAATCGAAGACTTCAAGGAAGCCAGCAAGTTGCGACCCAATCACGCCGGTACACACATTTGGCGGGCTGCCACCAGCGCCAAACTGGAAGACTGGCCCGACGTCATTGAGAATCTGCAAACGGCCATTCAGTTGCGACCGTCCGCTGCCCAGCAATATCGCAAACTCGGCTCGCCCGTGGCGCGCAAGGCCGTTAAGCACTTCGACCGACTGATTCGCGAAGGCAAACCAACGCCTGAAACGATTTGCAATCGTGGCCGAGCGCACCAGTTTCTCGGTCGGGTCGATCAGGCCATTGCCGATTACAGTATCGCACTAAACAGCGCCAGCGAGGACTACGAGACGATGATCGCGCGGGCCCAGCTGTATGCCCGCAAAGGCGATCTCGACAGCGCCATCAATGATCTTTCCAAGGTCATCCGGCGACAACCCGATAATCACAGGGCCTGCTATTCGAGGGCAATCGCGTTGATCGAGCAACAAGAATACGATGCCGCAACGCGTGACATCAATCGGGCCATTGAACTGGCACCTGCCGAACCGCGGTATCACGTGTTGCGTGGTGACCTGAAACTGATCGCCACCAACCTTCGCGCGGCGATTGATGATTACACGCAGGCTATTGTTCTGGATCCAGCCGACCATCTGGCATTTCGCAAACGGGGCAGCTGCTACCAGAGACAACACCACTACCTGTATGCGATTGCCGATTTGACTCGCAGCAATGAACTTTTTCCGGGGCTGGCCGAAACCTACGTGCTGCGTGGCCAGTGTTATCTCAAGAATGAGCAACTGGACCAGGCCAACGAGGATTTTGAGCAGGCTCTGGCGATTGATCCCAGACACGTCCGTGCCTTTGTGGGGCGGGCCAACTATCTGGCACAGATGGGTCGGCATGAAGACGCATTGATCCTGTTGACCAAATCCATGCAGCGCTTCGAGGATGATTCCCGACGGATCGCCGAACTGCTGATGATGCGTGGCAAGGTGTTCTACCAAATGGGACGATTCCCGCCCGCCATGACGGATTTTTCGACGGTACTCGAGTTGCAACGCGACGACGTGTACAGCGTGGCTGCGGCGCGTTGTGCACGGGCCGTGGTGCTGGTCCAGCACGGCGACCTGATCCGGGCCAAAAAGGAATTTGATCGAGTCCTGGCCAAGTTCCCCGATCATCCGCTCGCGCTACCCGCGTCCACGTGGCTGGCCCACGGCAATGGACCGCGACCAGCCATTCTGGAACCGCCCGAACGATTGATCCGGCCAACTCGACCGCCCGTCACCCGAGAGCCGGTTGAATTTGAGCCTACCGAATCCAAGTGGGATGCCGATCCTCCCTGGGATTTGTGGATCGTGAGGACCAACAAGCCTCGTGAATACGGACCGGTCACCAAATCCATGCTGGATGACTGGGTGCGGCAGGGTCGTATCGGCAGTCGCACGCGATTGCTACGCAGCGGCTGGGAAAAATGGCGCCGGGCCAAACGCGTCTACGCAGTGCTTGCCGATCGACCGCGAAAGAAAACACGTCGCCGCAAAAAACCCGATCAGGACTAAGGGTCCGCGTACGGCCAAAGGTCCGCGTACGATGGCTCTCCAGAGCCGTCGATCAGATGACTTTATGCCAGATGGCTGGCGACTTCATCCGTCGTTACCGGATCAATCACACCTCGTTCCGTGATAATCGCTGTGATCAGTGAGGCCGGTGTGACGTCAAAGGCGGGATTGTAAACAGCAACACCGTCGGGCGCAGTTTGCTTGCCGAATCCCTGCGTGATCTCTTCCGACTGTCGCTGCTCAATCGGAATCTCCTGGCCGGACGAAATCGACAAGTCAAAAGTCGAACTGGGCGCTGCAATGTAAAAAGGGATGTCGTGATGCCGCGCCAGAATCGCCAGCGAATACGTCCCGATCTTGTTGGCCGCGTCGCCATTGGCGGCAATCCGATCCGCGCCAGTGACGACTGCCTGCACACGTCCCTCACGCATGACCTGGGCGGCCATGGAGTCGCAAATCAGCGTGGCAGGGATGTTACGTTGCATCAACTCCCACGCCGTCAGCCGTGCTCCCTGCAACAACGGCCGCGTTTCATCAACATAAACATGAATTTCACGTCCCAAATCCTGGGCCGTAAAAAATACGCTGAGCGCCGTACCGTACTCGGCCGTTGCCAGTCCACCCGCGTTGCAATGCGTTAACACCCCGCTGACCGCCGGACCGAGTAGCTCCGCACCGTGCCGCCCGATATCGCGACACATCTGACGATCTTCTTCGTGAATCGCAATGGCTTCCGCCAGCAAGCGGGCACGGATTGCCTCGTTCGATTCCCCGGACACAGATTGAAAGGTCTCGCGCATCCGTGTCAGCGCCCAGAAAAGGTTCACAGCGGTGGGGCGGCTGGTTGCCAGATATTCGGTGACTTCGTCAAAGCGTGCGGCCAGTTCTGCCGGATCGCCACCTGTGTCGCGGATCCCGACGATAACGCCGTAGGCAGCCGCAATACCGATGGCCGGCGCGCCGCGAACACGCAACATCTTGATGGCTTCCCATACCGTTTCCACTTCGCGGCATTCCAGGGTGACCAGTTCCAAAGGCAGACGTGTTTGATCGATCAGCACCACGTTCCCTGTCGTGTCGCCTTTCCAGGTAATTGTCTCGACGCCGGATTTCGAAGTGGTATCGGTCATGAACTACATGCTCGCCTGCAGTTTTTTATTCTTGGCCGAGATTTTGCCAACAAGCTGTTGTTTAAAGTCGTCGAATTTCTGTCGCAGGCTTTCATCGGAGAGAGCGAGTACTTGCACTGCGAATAGTCCGGCATTGCGAGGTCCGCCCATGCCCATCGTGGCCACCGGCACATCCCCGGGCATTTGCACCGTGGCCAGCAACGAATCGAGGCCACCCAGTTCGGTGGTCGGCACCGGCAACCCGATGACCGGCAACGTCGTATGTGCCGCGACCACTCCGGCCAGATGGGCGGCTCCACCGGCAGCCGCAATGATCACTTTCAATCCGCGCTCCCTGGCCGACGTCGCATACTCGGCCACAACGTGAGGCGTGCGATGGGCGCTCATAACATGTGCTTCGTAGTCGACACCGAATTCATCCAGTGCCTTGGCCACCGCGTTGATTTTGGGCCAGTCACTATCGCTGCCCATTACGATTCCCACCGTGGATTGATTGCTCATGGTTCCTTGGTCTCACACTTCTTTCAAACCGATTTACAGCGAGGTTTTCACGCAACTCCACTTGCCGAGCATGATCGTAAACAGTTTCGGTCCAAAATCGAATGCCCCTGTTGGTGTGCGTTTTCACCGGCCCGGTGATGCGATAAAATAGCAGTCTGCCGCACGACTGAAACGGAACCCGAAGCGTTAGCGAGGGGCGGTACGCTGGAATTCCCTCGCTGACGCTTCGGGTTCCCATCGATAGACGGTCCAACGAATTAATACTTGATCCCGAAAACCCATGCCTGAATTTTCTGATCGTGCCCTCAAGCTGCCGGCTTCTCCCATTCGCAAGCTTGCTCCCTTCGCTGACGGAGCCAAACAGCGGGGTACGAAGGTATACCACCTGAACATTGGCCAGCCCGATATTCCGACACCACCGGTGTTTTTTGACGCAATTCGCGAGGCAAATCTGAAAGTCGTGGCCTACAGCCCGTCCGCAGGTATGATGCCATTGCGGGAACAGATCCATTCCTACTACGGCCGACTGGGACACGATCTGCACTTGGACGATATCCTCGTCACGACAGGAGCCTCCGAAGCTCTCGGGTTCGTGTTTGCGGCGCTGATGAATCCGGGCGAAGAAGTCATCGTGCCCGAGCCGTTCTACGCAAACTACTTGTCGTTTTCGCTGGCCCGCGATGCCGTGGTTGTCCCGGTAACTTCCGCTATTGAAGACGATTTTGGGTTGCCGCCCATCGAGGCTATTGAGGCAAAAATCACCGCACGCACCAAGGCCATTCAGATCTGCAACCCCGGCAATCCAACGGGTGTCCTGTATCCCCGCGACGCACTATTGCGACTGCGGGAAATCGCAGCCAAACACGATCTGTTCATCATCGCCGACGAGGTGTACCGCGAGTTCGCCTACGATGGAGCGGAACACTCGTCTGCCCTGGGACTGGAAGGTATCGAGCAGAATGTTGTCGTGGTGGATTCGATTTCCAAACGTTTTTCTGCTTGCGGTGCCCGCATCGGCTGCGTCATTTCCCGCAACGAGCAACTGATGGATCTGGTTCTGAAAATGGCTCAGGCCCGACTCTCCCCTCCTACTCTCGGCCAAATCGGGGCCACAGCACTCTATCAATTACCCGTTTCATACTATCAGGGAGTCGTTGCCGAGTACTCGGCGCGACGCGATGTGCTCAAGCAATCGCTTGATCGCATGGAAGGCGTGTTATGTCCGCAAGTCAACGGTGCCTTCTATTCGATGGTCCGTTTGCCGGTCGACAGCGCGGAGAAGTTTTGTCAGTGGATTCTGGAAGAGTTCTCGCACGACGGTGCCACCGTCATGATGGCGCCCGGCGCCGGTTTCTATGCCACGCCCGGTCTGGGAGTTGATGAAGTGCGGATCGCCTATGTGTTGAACAGCAAAGATCTGGCACGGGCCATGGAATGCCTGGACGCAGCGCTGGCAGTATATCCGGGACGGAAACTGAGCGAAGTAGCCGCAAGGTAGTGGCGATCTGGTTGAAACGTAGGACGGGACCATTGTCCCGTCTGAACCACATTTCCCAACGGATGACGGGACAATGGTCCCGTCCTGTTGTTCAAGGAGGAGGAGACGGTGACATTCACCCGAGACCCGCCACCAGGTTTTTGCGGGCTTGATGAAAATAAACCTATTCGCGTCTACAAACGTCATCTGCCACATTGGCGGCAAGAGGGCGCGACTTACTTTGTGACATTTCATCTTGCTGATGCATTGCCAGAAGGAAAGCAACGCGAATTGGAGGCCATGCGTCGCGAATGGGAATTCAGGAACCCGTCACCTCGAAATGAATCCGATTGGCTCGAATACGCTCGGGCCGTTTTTCGCAAAGTAGAATCGTGGCTGGATGCAGGATTCGGAAGCTGTTGGTTTGACCACAAGGAATATGTTGAGGAGCTGCGCAGATCAGTGCTGCATTTTCATGACATTCGTTATGAAATTGGAGCACTCGTAGTCTTGGGAAATCACTGCCATCTGACAATGCGGCCGTTCGACGGATTCGAATTGGAGAAAGAGCTTGGTGCGATCAAAAGAACAACATCGCGTTTCGTAAATGATCGTGAAGCGACCTGCGATTTTCCGCATCCATGCCGTTGGCAAGATGAGTCGTACGACCGGATCATTCGCGATGAAGAACATCTTTATCGGGTGGTACAGTACATCGGCCGCAATTCGTACGCCGCCGGAATCGAGAAAAGTCGTTGGCACCGCTGGATTAATCC